>JAGWPQ010000627.1 GCA_028877045.1 Bacteroidota bacterium
CCGATCAACAAAGTATTAAAAACAATTTTAGAAAATAATTTCGCTTCGCAGGAACAGATAGATGCCATTGATGCAAAGATCCATGCGTTGGTTGAAGAAAGTGTAACCTTTGCCGAAGAAAGCCCATGGCCAGATGACAGCGAAGTTTTGAAAGATGTATATGTTGATGCGAATTATCCTTTTGATGTAGATTAAAAATTTTATAAAAATCTCAAATATAAAATATGAGCGACAAGCATGTTGAAGTTGTAGAAAAAGATGCCTTATTGCAGCTGGAAGGTTTTTGGCAGAAGAATAATAAAATTGTAACCGGTGTTTTAATTGCCATCGTTGCGGTTGTTGGCGGATGGTACGGTTATAAACAATTCATTCAAAAACCAAACGAAGAAAAAGCTGCCGATCTAATTTATAAGGCACAACAATATTTTGCTGTTGATTCTTCGCACCAGGTATTGGATGGCGATGGTATTAACAAAGGTGTTTTGTATGTTATCAAAAATTATGGTGGAACAAAATCGGGCAACCTTGCTCATTTTTATGCTGGTGTCAGTTATTTAAAATTAGGCGACTTCAATAAAGCGGTTGAGCATTTAAAAGATTTTTCTACCGATGCAAAACAAATTCAAATGGTTGCCTACGGTGCTTTAGGCGATGCTTATTCTGAATTAAATAAAAAAGATGATGCCGTAACTTATTATAAAAAAGCAGGAAACACTTTCGAGAAAGACGAATTCAGTTCTGCCGAATATTTATTTAAAGCCGCATTGCTTTCCGAAACTCTAGGTAAAACAAAAGATGCATTGGATCTGTATAAAGAGATCAAATCAAAATTCCCAACTACCGATAAAGGTTTTCAGGCTGATAAATATATCTATCGTTTGAGTGTTGAAAAGAATGACCTCAGCACAAACTAAAATTTAAAAAATAAAGTTTTTAAAAGTAAAGCATCCTCCCAAACAGGATGCTTTTTTTATAAAAGTTTTTTGTCAGGTTGAACTTGTCGAAGCCTATTTATCAGACGTTCATCACATTTCGTCAAGCTCAATGTGACAATTAATTTTTAATCGATTTAAGAATAAAAATTTACTTTTAATATCAAATGAACGTACAAATTTTTATACCATGTTTTATCGATCAACTTTATCCGCAGGTTGCATTTAACATGATCAAAGTTTTGGAAAAAGCGGGATGTAATATTCAATACAATACCAATCAAACTTGTTGCGGACAACCAGCTTACAACGCAGGTTTTTGGGGCGAAGCAAAAGATGTTTGCACAAAATTTATAAAAGATTTTAAAGGCGCCGATTATGTTGTGGCACCAAGTGCAAGCTGCATTGGCTTTGTACGAAATTATTATCCCAAACTGTTTGATAATTCATCATTGCACAATGATGTAAAGAATTTAAACGAGAGAACTTTTGAGTTGAGTGAGTTTATGATCAAAGTATTGAATGTGGATGATGTGGGTGCCGAATTAAATGCCAAAGCAACCTATCATAACAGTTGCGCTGCATTAAGAGAATGCCGCATAAAAGCCGAACCAAAACAATTATTAAGCAAAGTAAAAGGTTTGGAAATGATCGACATGGTTGATAATGAGACCTGCTGCGGGTTTGGCGGCACGTTTGCAGTCAAGTTCGATCCCATCAGTGTAGCCATGGCCGATCAGAAAATTACCAATGCCACTGCAACTGAAGCCGAATATATTATCAGCACCGATATGAGTTGTTTGATGCATATTGATGGCCGGATAAAAAATGTTGGCAGCAATCTTAAAGTTTTGCATTTAGCCGATGTGCTGGCAAGCGGTTGGTAAGTATACTGTTTATTGGTTTATTAGTTATTGGTTTTCGTTTAATCATAAATCTCAAATTATAAATTTCAAATCGAATGTATTGGTTAGTAAAATCAGAACCGTTTAAATACAGTTGGGAGCAATTTGAAAAAGACGGGCAAACTTTTTGGGATGGTGTTCGGAATTATGCTGCACGCAATAATTTAAGGGCCATGAAAAAAGGCGATCTTGTGTTATGGTACCACAGCAACGAAGGCATGGAAATCGTTGGTATTGCAAAAGTGGTGAAGGAAGCTTATCAGGATCCAACAACAGATGAAACTGCGTGGGTTGTTGTTGATCTGAAGCCGCATAAAAAATTAAAGAAACCGGTTGGTCTTGCACAAGTGAAGCTGGACAAGCGTTTGGCAAATATGGACTTGGTAA
>JAGWPQ010000628.1 GCA_028877045.1 Bacteroidota bacterium
GATGATGTAACGGTGATGACGATGACCGAATTTGGAAGAACAGCATTTCAAAATGGAACAGGCGGAACCGATCATGGCCGTGCGAGTTGTTTATTTGTTTTGGGAAATGATGTACAGGGTGGTAAAGTGTATCACAACATAAAAAGTTTGGCAAGAGAAGATTTGGAAGATGGAAGAGACTTACCAGTTTCAACAGATTTCAGAAGTGTCTTTAGTGCCGTTGCAGATAATCATTTGAATATTCACGACAATAAAAAATTATTCCCCGAATGGGAGGGAAACAGTTTACAGTTGATGAGTTGATACTTGAACCTTGTAACTTGGTTCTTGATACTTGATTCTTGTGCCTTCTATTTATATTCCATCAACGGATGTCGTTCAAAAACATTTTTATTTTCATCAAAGATGTAGCGGTACGTGATCATGTGCCTGCTTTGCACGCCGCCTAAACCCTTATAAATATTTATCATCCGCGGATTCCAGTCGCCGGCCCAGCCCATCTCGTAAGTTTTATACCAGCCTTTATTTTGAATAAATAATGCAGCTTCGTGAATCATATAACTATCAACTCCCAATGCCTGAAATTTTGGAACAACACCAAATGCCAAACCTGTTGCTTGTTTATTTTGTCCGAGATACTTCATCCACAATAAATGTAATTTCTGGATCAATCCCATTTTGCCATTAAAATGTTTGAAGTACTGATTCACATCGGGGATATTAATGAACATGGCGATCGGTTCGTCGCGGTAATAAGCAAACCACACCAAACGCTCGTCCATAATGGGTTTCATGGTGTTGAACAATTTCAATATTTGTTCTTTGGTTGTTTCTTTTGCTTCGCCATGCTGCGCCCATGCTGCATTATAAACCGTTGCAAAATCGCCTGCATATTTTTCTAAATTTTTCAGATCAACGTGACGTGCCGAATAATCTTTTTTTGCAGCAAACCGTGCATGACGTTCAGCAATTTTTGGCTGAAACGGGTCATCCACATTCATCGAATAATAATATTGATTGTAATAATTTTTGAATCCGTAATTTTCGAACAATGATTGATAATACGACGGATTAAATGCCATGCCATACATTGGTTCGCGATCAAAACCTTCAACCAGTAAACCCCAACCTTTATCGCGGTCGCCGAAATTGATGGGGCCATCCATGGCTTGCATTCCTTTTTCCAGCAGCCAATTTTTTGCTGCATCAAATAAAATATTTGCTGCTTGCTGATCGTTGGTGCAATCAAAAAAACCAATACCGCCGGTTGGAAACTCGGTTCCTTTATTGATATATTTTTCGTTAGTAAAAGCAGCGATGCGGCCAATCAATTCGCCGGCATCATTTTTTAATATCCAGCGAATTACTTCGCCGTGTTTAAATAATTTATTTTTTTGCGCATCAAAAACATCGTTCACTTCATTATCCAATGGCCTGATGTAAACCGGATTAAATTTGTTCATCAATACATTCACTTTAATAAAATCCTTTGCTGCTGCGGCATTTGTAACTTCTGTCAATTGCATAAACCAAAATTATTTTAACTAAGCGAATGTAAGAATTATGAAGCAAGCTTTTGCACTAATGGCATCGCCTGTTGCGTCGCACTCTTGTACGATAGGAACATTAATCAACTTTTTTGATAAAAACCAGATAAAGAAAAAATCGGGGTGACGAAGATGCTATGAAAAACCAAAAGTCGGTTAACAAAAAAATTATTTATTTACAAATAATTTCTCACTCATTTTTTTGTCGTGGCCATAAATATCTTTTCTGAAGTTGAGTATGCCATTTTTATCGACCCATGCCGTAAAATAAACAACGAATACGGGAATTGTTTTTTTTAAAGTAACCCAACGTTCTTTTTGCAAATGCATGGAACTGTCTATCACACTGCTTTTCCACGTGGTGGCAGTATCGGCACGCAATAAATACTGTGCAAATTTTTTAGGCTCACCAATGCGTATGCAGCCGTGACTGAAAGTGCGATTGGATACATTAAATAATTCGTGATTGGGAGTATCGTGCAAATAAATATCGTAGGTGTTTGGAAATAAAAATTTTACCAATCCCAAAGAATTATTGGCACCTGGCTTTTGCCTCACAACTGGTAAACCGCCGCTGTTTCCGGTGATCTCCATATCATTTTTTTGCAGATAATTTTTATTTTTTCTAATGCCCGGAAGGATCTCTTTTTGTACAATGCTTGGTGGTACATTCCAGTAGGGACTGAAGACAATGTATTTTAAATTGCCATTAAAAATTACGGTGTTGTTGGTTGTTTTACCAACAATAACATTCATATCGAAAGCCAATTTGCCACTGTCGTAAACATGCATTTTAAATTCAGGAATATTTACCACAACATAATTGGTATCTTTTTCGGCAGGCATCCATCTAACACGTTCCATGTTTACCAACAATTGTTTGATGCGTTGTTTAACCGGTACATTTAATTCTTGGATCATTTTCGCTCCAATAACACCATCGATACTTAATCCCATGCGGCGCTGAAATTTTTTTACTGCAGCAACTAATATTGAATCAAATTTTGCAGAAGTATCTATCGAATTGGTTTCATCTAATAATTGAAATCGTTTTTTTATTTGCGTTATGATGATGGATGAATCACCTTTTTTCAACAATAATTTTGTTGGTGCAGGAATTGAATCCCAAACACCTGCAGTTTGTTTATCTAATTCAAAATATTTTACCAAATAATTTTGCAATTGTTTGTATTGAGTATTGAGTGGCGCATACTGATCGGGAGCAATGGCTTTTGTTTTTAATGATGAATCGAGCAATGCAGTAAGATCAACTTTTTTACGTGGAATATACCAGCCCAACTCAGATGCATCAATATCGCTGCCTTTGTAAACCTTTGCCGCATAAGCAAAAAACTGGCCTGTAAATAACAATTCAGTTTTTGCAACATCAGTTTGTTTTTGATGGTGCAATGAACCCGTTATGAAATTTTTGTACAACTGAAATAAGGATGCATTATACAAACTGCTGTCTTCCAGATCGCTGATGGTGCTGTTTAATAGGTTGATAAAGTTGTGCGATTGCTCGGCTAAACCGCTTGTATCAAACCAGGCATATTCGTAATTGCGTTGTTTATAAAAATCGAAATATTGTTGTTCGAATTTTTTGAATTCAGGCTGACCATTTAAAAAATCCTCAACCTGAATACTGTCTAAAAATAAGTTATTGAAAGAGGTTTTTTTGGTGATGGAGGTATCGCGGTTAATTATTTTGCCATGTCCGTTTTTACAGGCTGTCCAAATAATGATCAAACCAAAGAGAAAAAATAAATGTTTGACTTTCATGAATAAGATTCTTTCAATAAATATACCTTACAAATTTAATAAAAGTGCAGATGCCATGACACCGGCGGTTTCGGTACGCAATCTTGTATTGCCCAAACTTACCGGCTTATAATTTTTTTGAATGGCTGATAGAATTTCATCGGAAGTAAAATCACCTTCTGGACCAATTAAAATTTGCACATCATTCATTAATTGTACATCTTTCATATCTTTTTTTTGATCTTCTTCGCAGTGTGCAATTAATTTTTGTGTGTATTGCGATTGGTCAACAACTGTTTGAAACGAAGTTGGAGTTTGCAATGCAGGCAACCATGTTTGCTGGCTTTGCAGCATGGCGGCGATTAAAATATTGTTCATTCGGTCGAACCGAAAATGTTGCCTTTCAGTTCTGTGGCATAACAAAGGGATGATCTCGCAAACACCCATCTCTGTTGCTTTTTCCAAGAACCATTCAAACCGGCTTGCATTTTTTACCA
>JAGWPQ010000629.1 GCA_028877045.1 Bacteroidota bacterium
TGTGCCTGTTCAATTGATAAGCGTTTTTGGAAATGATGGCGAAGGCGATTGGTTGAAAGCAATTTGTACTTACACCGGAATAAAATTAGATGCGTCCATCACGAATCATTCACTGACCGGAAGATATACCGGCATTTTAAATGCCGACGGTTCTTTGTTCACTGCGCTGATAACCAATGCAGCACTGCATTTGATAACACCCGAACATTTGGAAAATAATATCGATCTGTTATTAACCGCTTCACATATTGTTGCCGATGCCAACATCAGTCCCGAAACGATCGCTTGGATTTCCGGTTTTTCGCATAAACATAATATTCCATTTATTATCGAACCTGTTTCTGTTCCGCCAGCACAAAAATTATCTTCCCTGCATTTTAAAGGCGTGTTCATGGTAACGCCGAACGAAGATGAGTTGCCGGCTTTATGCAACGGAACTAATTCTATCATGCAAATCCAGGCGCAGGAATTATTGGATCGTGGTGTAGAAAAAGTTTGGTTGCATCAGGGTGCCGAAGGTTCGGTTTTATTTACCAACGAAAAAACAATAACACTGCATGCGCCAAACATTCCGTTTGTAAAAGATTGTACCGGTGCAGGCGATGGTTCGTTGTCGGGTTTTATTCTGGCAAAATATTTGGGCATGAGCGATGAAGAAAGTTTAAAAGTTGCACATACTTTATCGGCCGAAATTTTGCAGGTTGATGGTGCTATTGCAACACATCTGAATCAGGAAAAATTATTGAACAGTGTTTCTAAATATTATGAAGTGTAATTTTTTTTAACGAGCTTTTGAATATTTGGGCATCACCTGTTGCGTCGCACTCTTGTACAACATAACTTTATTCATCAATGACAACTAATTCTTTTCTTCAAATACATCCCGAAGTTGCAGATGCTTTACAACATGGAAAACCCGTTGTGGCACTGGAATCTACGATTATTTCTCACGGCATGCCTTATCCAAAAAATGTAGAAACTGCATTGGCCGTTGAACAAACGGTTAGGGATAATGGCGCCATACCTGCAACCATCGCCATCATGGATGGAAAATGTTTTGTTGGTTTATCAAAACAACAAATTGAATTCTTCGGTAATGCAAAAGATGTGTGGAAAGTAAGTTTGCGCGACATGCCTTTTGTGATCTCTAAAAAATTATATGGCGCCACAACTGTTGCGGCAACCATGCGCATTGCATCGATGGCGGGAATAAAAATTTTTGTTACCGGCGGCATTGGTGGCGTGCACCGCGGTGCAGAAAAAAGTATGGACATCTCTGCCGACTTAACCGAAATGGAAAACACTTCTGTTGCAATTATTTCGGCCGGTGTAAAATCAATTTTGGATATTGAACTAACATTAGAATATTTAGAAACAAAAGGGATTCCTGTTGTAACGTTCGGGCAAAACGAATTCCCGAGTTTTTATTCTCGCAGTAGCGGATTAGATTCTCCGCTTCGTTTAGATTCTTCAACCGAAATTGCGGATATGCTGAAAGCCAAGTGGGCGTTAGGTTTACAGGGATCGGTTTTAATTGCTAATCCTGTACCTAGGGATCAGGAAATAGAAGCGGGTGAAATAAAAATGCATATTGATGCTGCATTGCAGGCTGCTGCACAAAAAAATATCAAAGGCAAAGAAGTAACTCCATTTTTATTGCAATGGATCGCAGAACATACCCACGGCGAAAGTTTGGAAGCCAATATTGCATTAATAAAAAACAATGCAAAGTTGGGAGCAGAGATCGCAGTTGCGTTTTGTAAATAATTTTTTAATTGCAGGTATAAGAAATCATTTCGCAACTTTGTTGTGTAATAAAATAATTTATGTCAACAGTTTTAATAACCGGCGGAACTGGAATGATAGGCAAATATCTTACAAAAATGTTGCTGGATAAGGGTTACGCGGTAATTGTAATGAGTCGCAATCCGTCATCTTCCAACAGTAATCTGTCATCTCTTTCTTCTGCTGAATGGAATATAAAAAGCCAAACCATCAATGCAAACGCTATTGCAAAAGCAGATTATATCGTTCATTTGGCCGGCGCAAGTGTTGCAGAAAAAAGATGGACAGCAAAAAGAAAAAAAGAAATTGTTGACAGTCGCACACAAAGCAGTGCTTTAATTGTAAAAGCATTAAAAGAAATTCCGAATCATGTAAAAGCAGTTGTTGGCATTTCGGCCATTGGCTGGTACGGTGCAGATACAAAAGAAAGTTTGCAGAATGGTTTTAGCGAAGATGCAAAAGCCGATCTAGAATTTTTAGGGGCAACCTGCAAAGTTTGGGAAGAAAGTATTGAACCAGTTGCAATAAATAAACGATTGGTAAAATTAAGAACCGGAATAGTTTTAAGCAATAGCGGTGGCGCTTTTGCTGAATTTAAAAAACCTTTGAAAGCCGGTGTGACAACGGTTTTTGGCAATGGCAAACAAGTAGTAAGCTGGATACATATTGATGATCTGTGCCGCATGTTTCTTCATGCTATTGAACATGAAGAAATGCATGGCGCATATAATGCAGTGGCCACACATCCTTTGACCAATAAGGAATTAATGATCTCATTGGGCAAAAAAATGCGGGGACAATTTTTTATTCCCGTTTTTATTCCTGCATTTTTATTGAAAATAATCTTGGGCGAAATGAGTATTGAATTATTAAAAAGTGCAAGGGTGAATAATGATAAAATAAGATCGGCAGGCTTTTATTTTTTATATTCCACCATTGATGCTGCATTGGAAAATTTAATTAGCCGCAAATAAAATAGTGGAACAAGGATGACGCGGATGAAACAGATTTAAATTGATTTTTATTCTGCTTCGCAGATTTTTTTTGCCACGAA
>JAGWPQ010000630.1 GCA_028877045.1 Bacteroidota bacterium
CTAACGATCAAACCTATGCGTTTCAATCATTAGCCATCAACATGCGTGGCTATAATCAAAACGCCGCGAACGGAAATAATGCAGTTATATTCAACAGCGAATTTAGATTGCCTGTTTTTACAACTTTTTTTGATCGACCTATTAACAATGCATTCCTGAGAAATTTTCAATTAACACAATTCTTTGATTTGGGAACTGCATGGAATGGAAAATTTGGCGGCATACAACGACCTACAGTTTATTATGGTCAGCAGAATCCTAATAATCCGATTGTTGTTCATTTTGATTCAGGCGGCATTGGCCCGTTTGCTGCAGGCTATGGATTTGGTGCCCGCAGCACTTTGTTGGGATACTTTTTAAAATTAGATACCGGTTGGCCGATGTTGGGATTCTTTAAAGGAAAACCGATCTGGTATTTTTCTTTGGGATTAGATTTTTAATACTGTATTTTAAGAACAATACTCTGTTGTTTTTAATGGAATATTGTTTTTAAAATTGTATCACTATTATTAATATCATTTGCATCAGACAGTTGTTAAACCTTAATATTTTTCATCATCACATAACTGTTTTTCAGTATGAAAAATCATGGGGTTATAAAAAATTAAAAACCAAAATCATCCACCTTAATTTTTTTAGTTTCTTTTTCTTCTGTCACTTTAGCTTGTAAGTGTACGGGATTGCCTTCTACATAAATAGCTCTGTAAGGACGTACAGGGCAGATATATTCACAGCCGCCACAGCCTACACAAAGTTCATTATTAATAGTTGGTATATTTAAATCACCTTTGTAAGGTTGCATACTTACTGCCTGTGTTGGGCAATGTTCTGAGCATGCGCCACAGTTTGTTCCATCTGTTACAACCACACAATTTTCTTTTATAAACTTTACTTTTCCAATCTGTAATGTTTTCTTTTCTTTTCTAGATATTTTTGCAATTGCTTTTGTGGGGCAAATTTCAGAACATAGAGTACAATGATAGTTGCAATAACCATGTTTGAAACTCATAGCAGGCTGCATTATTCCAATTATACCGTATGCAGTAAAAGTTGGTTGCAACACCTGTGAAGGGCATTTACTTACACAAAGCTGGCAAGCCGTACAGGAATCATTGAATCGTTTAACATCAACAGAGCCGGGAGGTGTGATAGGATGATTTTTTTTGAAAGCAACATTATGTGAAGTAAAAATCTCTTTAATATTATCAGCAGAATCTTTTCCTCTTCTCCTTCTCCCAAAAACTTTTTGGATAGCAGTTAATCCTAACAACATTGATGCAAAAATAAACGTACGTCTTGCAGTATTATACTCATTATCAGACAAATTAACGGTAGCAGGCTTTTTTTCAGGTACGTTGAAAAAATTATATGAAACTGAACTTCGCTTGCATTCCTCCAAACAATCAAAACAGGTGACACAACGACTATAATCAATCTCTTTATTTTTTGCATCAATGCAGGAAGACTTACATTTCATTTCGCATAACCCGCAACTATTGCAATGCTCCCGATCAATTTTAATTTTAAAAAGTGAAAATCTGGCAATGAATCCAAGTATTGTTCCAACCGGACAAATAGTGTTGCAATACAAACGTCCGTATTTATAAGAGAGAAATATGATTATAATGAAAGTTAATGATGCTATTGCCAAAGAACTGATACTTGCAATAAAAATATTTACTTTATAAAAACGGAAATTATTGAAGTGATTACCAACTGCTGCAGCTATATTATTGATTGCTAAATAAGCAGGCTTAAAAATATTAGTGGCAATCCTCCCAAAAGCGCTGTAAGGATCAAGAAAATTGAGCAGGATATGGATACCAAATATAAAAGTTGCTGTTGTCAAAGCTACTATGGACCATCGTAATATTCTTTGTTCTTTAAAATGAGGATATTTTTTTTTGCGATGAAAACGTTTAGCCAACCAATTACTGATGTCCTGCAAAATACCCAATGGACATATTGATGAACAATAAATTCTTCCGAAAAAAAATGTGATCAAAAAAATAAACATTACTGCACTTACATTCAATGCTACTAATGCAGGAATGAATTGTAATTGTGCTATCACATGAAAACGGTTCGACAATATTCCGGCAAAATCTAAAAAATAAAATGTAATTAACGTAAACAGAATCAATGATACAACTATCCTAATTTTTTTCATCTCAAAACAATTATTAAAATTATTGTCATCTTACTTGTGGCAGCTGCATTATATTTTTATGCGTTTAATCCTTAATTTATCAAGTTGAGTAGTGCCTGATCTCAAAGATTCTCCTTTACCAATATGTTCAACTAATTCTAATGGCATTTCGGAAACCTGATTAAAAAATTTTGTTGCAGCGGTATCAACTGCAACAATATCTGTTGAAATAAATAATCCTTTTGATACAACCACATCTGCTGTCGATTTACCTTGTGGTCCGTTGGATTTCATTAAACGATATGCGTCAACCACATTGAGTATTGGTTTCTTATCAAGCGTACTGCAATCGGCAATGCATTGTTGCAAATTATGACTGTGAAAATATCTTCTGTCCCAAACAATGCCCATCAAATTTTTCATTGAGATAGACATTTTTGCGCCGCCATGATTTTTTAAAATGGGTACATTAATCCACACATCAGCATCGAGTATAGCCTGATGAATTTTTGTGGATTTAAGATTTACAGCATTTGGTAAATTAACTGTACGGTAATACGATTCATCATGACCCGGTAGCATTTTCCCGCCAGCTGCTATTACAGCATCTTCGATGCCGCTATTCCTGTAACATTTTCTCCAGTCGTCGCAAGTATGATCAAATACAATTACTTCTTTTGCGCCTGCTTTCAAACATTGTTTTATTATTTCGCTTACCAGCACCGGGTTAGTATTGGCAGCCAACTCCGGAACCCTGTCCCAGCCTATGTTTGGCTTGATGGTTACTTTACTTCCCGGCTTTACATATTTTCCAATGCCCCCCATTTCTGTAATCGCTCTGCGAAACATTA
>JAGWPQ010000631.1 GCA_028877045.1 Bacteroidota bacterium
AAGAAGGCAAAACTTTATTACTCAAAATAAATAAATACTAAAATGAAAACACTAATCGCCATATTCTGTTTCATCCTGTTTACAGGAGCTACATGCAAACCCAATAAATCCGATCACCCTGTTGTTGAAGTGGCCGTTGCCACTGCCAACAATATTGCCGACGGCACCGTGACAGTTAAATGTTCGGGTGTTGGTAATAACGAAACGCTTGCTATGATCGAGGCAGAGAAAAAGGCTTTCAGGTTATTATTATTTTATGGATATCCTTCATCAACACCGCAAATATCTCCGATGGTTGAAGATGAAGCAAAAACATTAGCAGCCAATCCTGCATTCTTTGAACAATTTTTTGATAAGGGCGGATATAAAACTTTCATCATTCGCTCCAATAATGCTTCTGTAGGTACATCAGGATTGAAATTTTATCTGGTGAGAGAATTGCAAATAAATGTTCGTTCGCTGCGCCCTTATTTGGAACAAAATAATATCATCAGAAAATTTGGTTTTTAAATGAAATGAGTCATAAAAAAATATACAGATGAAAAAGATAATCATCATAACCGCATGTATTGCTTTTTTTTCGCTTCCTGTTTTTTCTCAGATAACAACAGCGCCAAACACTGCAAAACCGGTGAACACGGTTCAGCCTAAAATAATGGTGGTGCCTTACACAAAAACCGGTGAAGATATCAGAACAATACTGGAAGCCGATCTGAACAAAAGAATTGCCGTTACTAAAGTGAAAGAAGCTTTTGATAACAGAAAGTTTACCACTGTAGATTTTAGTGCCAAGCTGAAGAATGCAATCGATAATAATATTTTTACTTCGGGCGCACAAAGCGATATTAAAACACAGATCATTCAAATGTCGGGCGCAGATATTTATGTGGTGGTTGAAGTGCCTGATATGATTGTTTCAAGTAGCGGAAATGCAGCAAGGTTAATACTTACAGGATATGAAGTATCGACCGGAAATTCACTCTCCAATAAAGTTTGCGAGTCGCCCAAATTCTTTACGAACGATTTTGGTGCATTGGTTTCGAAAGCATTGGCAACTACTGTCGATGAGTTTTTAAACACCATGCAAATCAAGTTTACAGATATTGTTGAGAATGGCCGTTCCATTGAAGTTGATCTGAAACTTACACAAGGCACTAAATATAAATTCTCTACAGAGATCGCTCCCGACGGGCTTCCGTTAAGCGATTTGATTGAAGCATGGATGGGCGAAAACAGTTTTAAAAATAATTATCACATTCAGGGAACAACGGATGTAAACATGCTGTTTGATGATGTGCGCATTCCGTTGAAAGATGCGAATGGAAGAAATTATAATCCTAACCAATTTGCTTTAAAACTTTACATGTATCTGAAATCGAAACAGGTTAATTGCGAGAAGGATATTAAAAACGGTATCATTTATATTACCATAAAATAATTTGAAATGAAAACTAAAAAATTATTGCTTACGATTTTATTGGTTTCATTTTTCTGTTCCTATACTTTCGGACAAGACGATCAAAAAATATCTACAGTTTGTTTATCGGTTATTCTGCCCACCAATATTGATGGTTTATCAGAAAGTCATCTTTCCAAATTAGAATCTAAAATAATTGAAGCCGTTACCAACAATGGGATTTCGGCAACAGGATTAACACAAAATTTTGTGATCTATCCAAAATTCGAAATCTATAATACCCGGCAAACGCAGGGAGGCATGATGAGTTTAACTGTATTGAATTGCAATCTTAGTCTTATCATCAAACAAGTGAACAGCAATATTATTTTCTCGGCTTACAGCAAAAGCATGGAATCTTCGGGTTACAGCAAAGACGAAGCTTTGAATGATGCTATCAATAAGATCGATCCATCTGATCCAAAGATTGAAGCCTTTATTAAAAAAGCGAAAGATAAAATTGTTGATTATTATAAAGCCAATTGCGATCTGGTCATAAAAAAGGCTGAAACCGAAAGGATCGAAAAAAGATATGAATCTTCGCTCTCCATACTTTTAACCATACCTGAAGAAGCAACTGCATGTTACGATAAAGCCCAGGCAGTTTCTAAAGTTGTATTTAAAGAATATATGATCGCTTTTTGCAATCAGCATCTTTTAAATGCACGGGCTTTAGCCGCTGCCAAAGAATTTGATTCGGCACTTGAAGAATTATGTTTGATAGATATGAACGGCACATGTGCTGTTGGTGCTAATAAATTATTAAACAGTATTGCGAAAGAAATTGATGACGACAAGAAAAAATACTGGAAGTTTTTGTTACAAGTTCATGCCGATGAAGTTTCATTGGAAAGAGAAAGAATAAGGGCCAGGGCAATGCGGTCCATTGCAATTGCTTATTTAAAATCGCGGCCGAGGAACGTTAATTATATTACGATCATTAAATAAAAATGATTTTTACTCCTGCTATTTTAATTGCCCCGTCGTTAATGATGGGGCAATTGAATTATAAAACCTTTCAGGCTTTAATTAATAAAATTTGTTCAATACTGTTCTGAAGGTTGAAGTGAGTGACACAGCCTCATCTGCCTTTCAGGCATTTTCTCCTAAAGGAGAAGAAAAATGGATGCAATCTGTTCATGCCATGAAATACTCCTGGTCGTAACAAAAAATTTTTCTAAAAAAACATCAAACTAATTCCGATTGCTGCAATTACACAAATCAGATCTACCAACAACATGGTCGATAAAGCATAACGTGTATTTTTAATTTTCACACTACCAAAATAAACAGCGATCACATAAAATGTTGTTTCGGCGGCACATTGAAAAACGCATGAAAGTCTTGCTGTAAAAGAATCTACACCATAAGTCTTCATGGCATCGATCATAAAACCGCGTGAGCCTGCTGCATTAAATGGGCGAAGAATTGCAATGGGAAAAGCGTCCACAATTTTCTTTTGAATGCCAAACGACATGAATATTTTCGAAATTAAATTAGAGATCATTTCAAACACACCGCTGTTACGGAATAACGAAATGGCTACCAACATTCCCAAAATATAAGGGAACACAGTTTTACCTGTTTCCAATCCGCCCATCGCACCTTCAACAAAAGATGAAAAAACATTTTTATGATTGGCTGCAAATATTTTTTCTTTTGTAAAAGAATAGATCAGGATCATTAAAATGATCATCAGTAAAATGACATTCGAAACATTATTGGTGAAATGATTTTTTTCGATCAGATCTAATCTGGTGATATAAATCAATAACCCTGCGATCATGCCAACAATGCCTGCCAGCGACAATAAAAGTGTGGCACTTTTAAAATTTATTTTTTGCCTGATGCCCACAATGACCAATGCAGCAACGGTTCCTACAAATGAAGTGATGATGCACGGCAACATCACATCGGCAGGGTTTTGCGCATTTTGTGCGGCACGATAGCCGATGATGGAAGTTGGTATCAATGTTAATCCCGCTGCATGCAAACACATGAACATGATCTGCGAGTTACTTGCTTTTTCTTTGTCGGGATTTATTTCCTGCAAGCTCTGCATGGCTTTTAAACCAAATGGTGTGGCAGCAGAATCGAGTCCTAAAAAGTTGGCAGCAAAGTTGAGCATCATATAAGAAATGGCCGGATGATTGGCCGGCACTTCGGGGAAGACTTTTATAAAAACGGGACTTAAGAATCTTGCTAATTTTTCCGACGCACCCGAATCAATTAATAATTGCAAGATGCCGCAGAAAAAAGATAAATAGGCAACCAAAGGAATTATTAAATCTAAGATGGTGTTTTTGCAAGTGGGCAAAATGCCATCTGTAGCAAGCTTTCCGGTAGAAACTTTTACAATATTATTATCCAAAAAATACGTGCTGTCTTTTTGCGCGGTAACATATTTATGGTCCTTTGCTTTTGCCAGTGTGTCCTGCAAGAACAAAGAAAGCTTGGTAACAAAAACTTCTTTCACCAAAACAGGATCATCTTTTTTTCCGTTCACGATATTATCTATCGAATACGATTTCCCAAAAGTTAGCATTGCCAAAATATATACAACCGAAGTAAGAATAATTGCAAGCCAAAATCTGCTGAGTGCCATTGTTTTTATTTTAACACAACTTAACTAAAATATTTTTTAGTTGAGCGGTTTACCGCAGAGAAAATGAGAAACAGAGCTTACGCTAAGTTCTCTGCGAAACTCTTTTATCTCTCGTTCTCTGTGGTAAAAAATTTTACTGACTTTATTTTCAGCAAACTTGTAAAACTTACATATCCGATATCATTAACTTTGAAAATAATTCAGGCAAACATGTTTCAATTAGATCATACACCGGGACGAACTGCTTCTGTTAACAACAAAGAGCTGTTATTTTTTTCGGGCTATGCTTATCTGGGAATGAATCATCACCCTGAATTTTTACGTCACATACAAAAAGGAATTGAATTGTATGGTGCCGTATTTCCCAGTTCCAGGATATCCAACACGCAATTGAATCTATATTCCGAAACAGAAAAATTATTAAGCCATCTCACACAAACAGCCGATACGGTTTTAATGCAAAGTGGTTTTACCGCAGGCAAAGCATCGGTTGAAACGATTGCACACGATAGTGTTTTATTTCATTCACCATTTTGCCATCCGGCAATCAGAATAAACAACAATTCAAATTTATCTTTTACCGAATGGACAAACGAAACGGTTGCTACCATCAATAAAAATAATTACACTACTCCACCTGTAATTTTAAGCGATGCATTAAATCAGTTGACTGCCGAAGTGTACGATTTTTCTTTTCTGCAAAATATTAAACAAAATATTATTTGCATCATCGATGATAGTCATGGTATGGGTTTGTTGGGACTCAATGGCGAAGGCATCAGCAGCCGGTTACCGAGAAAAGAAAATATTGAATACATCATTACTTATTCGTTGTCGAAAGCATTGAATATCCAGGCCGGTGCTGTTAGTTGCAGCAATAAAAATACTGCCGATAAGATCAGAAGCAGCAGTTGGTATGCAGCCACTACACCGCCTTCTCCGGCTATGTTGTATGCGTTTGCTGCATCACAAAAAATATATCAGCAGCAAAGAGAAACTTTAAACAAGAATAAAAAAATCTTACAGGATTTACTTTCAAAACGTACCGATATTCGTTTTCATCCCGAGATACCGGTTTTTATTTTTCCTGAAAATAATGATGAAGATTTTTTTGCAAAACGCGATATTATTATTTCATCGTTTGCCTATCCCGATCCCAACGGCAAAAAAATAAACCGTGCAGTTATTAATGCATTGCATACTGAGGATGATCTGAAAATGCTTATTGAGGCAATAAATGTTGGTTAAAGAAAATTTAATTTCAAAGCTGTACCAAATAATTAATTAGCCAAATTTTTTAAGATATTCAGTAATTGTAATGATTTTTGTTTTGCCAAACACTTTTATATCAAGCAAATCTTTATCACCGGTAATTAAATGTGTTGCTTTACCATCAATACAAAGAGAAAGTAAAAAATTATCTTTTGGATCACGGCAAACATTTATCTCACTTTTCTCTGTAATAAATAAAGCATGATTTTCTATTTGTCTCAAAAGCTCCTGTAGTAATTCATTCGAAAAATATTTTTTAAATTTCGGTCTCTGTGCAACGTCTAAAAATTCGTTGAGTAGTGTATCATTAAAGAGTAGCGTGAAAGAATGTGATGCAAACATTTTATCTAACTTGAATAAATCTTTTGTAAGCAAAAAACTTATCCAAAGATTTGTATCAATAATAACTCTATTTTGCTTTTTTAGCATACTGCTTTTGTCTTACCGCTTCAACTTCTTTTGTAATTTCTGTTATACTTGGAGGATTATCTTTCGCTTTATTTCTTAATTTATTTACAACTTTTAAAAAACCATCATTCGAGCTTTCTTTAATAGAAATAAGATTTAGTTCAGCAAGATTTTTTAATAATTTACCGGCTTTGGGATTTAATATGTTTACCTGAATACTGCTCATAAAACAAATATACAAAATTCAATTAAGTGTTTAGATCTATGCGATGACTTCAATAAAAAAAGTTGCTCAAAGTACAAACCGTACAAGAGTGCGACGCCAGTAAAGTTTAATTGAAATACAAAAGCTGGAAACAAAAAAATAAATCATCTGATCTGTATGATCTTTACAGGACAAGCTTTTGCGGCGTTCATATTTTTTTCTTTTTCGGCCTCCTGAATCTTTAATGTCCAGAATTCTTTTTTTTGTACCGAACCAATCAAGGTTGCCTTGCCGTCTTTTTTGCTCATGCGCCAATGCTCGGGAGCCTGCTCCACGCAATAGTTACAGCCGATACATTTGTTGCGTTGTTGAATGATGATGGGCATTATATTTTTTCCTCCACAGCAGCTTCTACAATTTTATATAATTTATCGGAAGGGCGAACAGCAACATCCAGAGGGAATGCACAGAGATCGCCTTTGCTGGCAGTTTGTTTGGCACCCTCATCGTTTACATGCAGAGATGTGATGGTGGTTTCAGAAACACCGCTTGTTGGACTGATGATGGCAACTTTATCGCCAACGTTTAATGAATAAGCTTCAATTAAAAATTCGGCAATGCCTGTTTTTGGATAATAATGATTGCCTTTGCCCACATAAATTTTTCTGGTCAATGCTTTGCTGCCCGATGTATCTGTCCACTCGCCTAACTCCTTTCCTAAAAAATAACCGCCCCAGAAATCACGGTTATACACTTGCTTCAATCTGTCGATCCATGCAACCGTTTTTTCTTTTGTGTAAGTTCCTTCGTAATAACTATCGATGGCTTCTCGATAACATTGTGTAACTGTTTTTACATAATCGGCAGCTTTACCACGACCTTCTATTTTTAAAACGCTGATACCCGTATCAATTAATTCATTCAAAAAATCGATGGTACACAGATCTTTTGGCGACATGATATATTCGTTGTCGATCTCTAATTCATGTCCTTCTTCGAGATCAATTACTTTATATTTTCTTCTGCAATTCTGCAAACAGGCACCGCGATTGGCCGAAGCATTTTGTGTATGCAAGCTTAAATAACATTTGCCCGAAACGGCCATGCACAAAGCACCGTGGGCGAATACTTCGATCTGAATTAATTTTCCCGATGGTCCTTTTATATTTTCTTTTTTAATGGCGTCGCAAATATTTTTTACTTGTCCCAAACTTAATTCCCTCGATAAAACCATTACATCGGCAAAGTGTGAATAGAACTGAATGGTCTCGATATTGGTGATGTTTAACTGCGTGGAAATATGCACTTCCATTTTTTGTGTGGAAGCATAATGTATCACTGCCTGATCGGATGCGATGACCGCAGTAATGCCTGCAAGCTTTGCTGCATTGATGATATTTTTTACCAATGCAAGATCATGATCGTACACAATAGTATTTAAAGTGAGATAAGATTTTACATGATGCTGATTGCAGATAGTTGCTATTTCTTTCAGATCATCGATCTCGAAATTCATGGTGGCACGTGCACGCATATTCAATTGCTCCACGCCAAAATAAACCGAGTCGGCACCGCCCTGAATGGCAGCATGCAAAGCTTCGAAACTTCCGGCAGGACTCATTAATTCAACCTTCTGCATGTATCTGATTTTGGCTGCAAGATAAATCAGCGTTTTAAACGTGCAATGATTTCGGTCAGAAATAACATAAATCGCCTTCGACATGTATCAATACCACATTGTTTTATGGTTTAAAAATGACAGTATTTTTTTGCCACAAAGGTCCAAAGAATACACAAAGGATTATGGAGAAGTTTAAAGGCACAAAGGAAAATCCTTCGGATTTTTTTAAAGAACGACAGGGTGAAGTTGCTTATTGGTCATTTTCGAAATGATTATTGCAAGGCGAAAATTGGTTACAAGTCTGATAAGCGTTTTAATGTAGATTTTTTAGCATAAAATAATTTGCCAAGAATGCACGAATAATAAATTCTGATTAGTATTTATTCGTGCATTCGTGGCTATTAAAAATAATTATTGCTATCAATTAAATCTGTTTGGATTGAATGGCTCAATATCGATGCTCAACTTTTCTTCATTCACAATTTCAGCAACCAATTTGCCCGAACCCGCTCCCAGCCCCAATCCCAGCATCGCATGACCGGTAGCGATCACCACATTTTTCCATTTATCTGTCCGGCCCAAATAAGGCAAACCATCGGCACTGCATGGACGATAACCGTACCATATTTTTTCAACAGGCGGAACTGCAACATCAAATTCGGGATAAAATCTTTTTACCGCATTCAATAAACCTTCCACCCGGTTTAAGCGCGGCGGTGTTTTGGTTGACGTGATCTCCATCGTTCCGCCAAAACGAATTTTATTTCCATCCATCGGCGTTAATGCAACTCGCCCTTCCACTAAAATGGATGGATGATTTATTTTGTAAGGCGAATCTTCCAATGTTACCGAATAGCCGCGGCCCGGCATCAACGGTAATTTTATTTTTATTTTTTCAACTAATTCCCTGCTCCACGAACCCGATGCAATGATCACCGAATCGGCATCATACACATTCTTATTAGTGATCACTTTTGTGATGGAATCATTTTTATTTTCGAAAGAAATAACTTCTTCATCTGTTTTAAAAGTAACACCAACATTTTTTAAATGCGCCAGCAATTGTTGCATTAATTTATTGGGATATAAATGTGCATCGCACTTAAAAAAGATAGC
>JAGWPQ010000632.1 GCA_028877045.1 Bacteroidota bacterium
AATTCGTCAGTAAAAACCATGTTATATATTTCAATCGGCTCCGGTCGTTCAAATTTTCTAAATTTCATTTTATTCAATTGCACAAATATTTCTTGGAAAAAATCTTTAATTATATTTAAAAAGTCAAACAATAATTGGGGATTAGTTATAAAAAAAAATTCTTTGTCAATCTCTGATTGAATAATTCCAAAGTCATTTAATAATTTAATAAGATTAGTTGTGATATCTTTTGATTTTATTTGAGTATTGTCATGAACAATATAGTTTCTCAATTTTTGAATTGTTGTAATTTTTAGCCATAATGTATCAGTATTTTCAAAATTAAGGTTAGCTACTTTTGTCAAAAAGATTCTGGCTTTATCGATTATGTTTTTATATGCAATTTGTTCTAATGAGAAAGCAAAGTCAGTTTTCTTAATAATTGTATTACATATCTCATTTAGGGTCACTTCAAGTAATGAATATAACGATACGATTGTTGAATGGTAAAAGTATGCTGGAAGTCTTATTTTATCTTGTTCGTAAATATTTTCAAGAATTTCTTTAAAATGCGGCGTCTCTGAAATATCTTCATTTAGAAGTGAATTTAATTTATGCTCTCTTCCTTTAAGTTTATCTAGATTAAATTCGATATACTCTTTAAAAAAAGCTAAATCATTTTGTAATTTAATTTCTTGTTCTTTAAAGTCAATATGAAATGTGGTAGTCATTGTTAATAAGTTACTGCTAACATACTAATTTATACTATAAGATACTACTAAACAAAAAATGCCAATATTGAAAACTAGTATTTTAATGTTGACTGCCATTGTTGCTTGCCAATGGTAACTGTTCGAAAAATTGTTGCCAAGCCCGAAGGGCTGAAATGATTATAATAAGAAAAAAAAATAAAATACAAATCCCGAAGGGATGCCATAGCAAAAAATAATTCCACCCTTTCGGGTTTAGATAATTTCAATCTTATTTCTATAATCATGACATCCCTTCGGGATTAAGAATAAACTTTATTGTTGTGAAAACCTGAGCTCGCTGTTGTTGCCTTTGTTGGTCGCTGACCAACAACTAATCTCTGCAAAAACTCTTTTCCTCTTTTTCTCTGCGGTGAAAAAAGTTCGGAACGTTGAAGTGTGCGACGCAACAGGTGATGCCATGAAAGACCATCGCCGGTAACATAAAAAATCAATAAACCAATGCTGCTAATTATAGATCGGATAATGACGGTGTTTTATTTCTTTTTGTGCAGCCAATAAAAATATGGGATACTCTTTTCCTGAATCGCGTTTCATAACATAGCAGGTAGTAAACCTGATATTGGAAAAGTTTAATGCTAAAAGTTTATTTGAAAGAACGTTGGGATCGAAGCCCCAGTGAACTTTTGTACCGGGCTCGTGAAAACTGCCGTCTTCGGTAAACAGATCGGCTATTACCAAACAGCCGCCAGGATTTAGCAACGAATAAAATTTTTGAAAAATTGCATCTGTATCATCGATGTGGTGCAATACCATTTGGTTATAAATAATATCAAACTTCTGATCGTAATCAGTTTTTTCAAGATCGATACAAACGGGTTTGATATGTTTTGTTTTGTAGAAATCAACTTTTTCTTCGCAAACTTTGATCATTTCATTTGAGCTGTCCATTAAAACGATCTCGGCAAATTTATCTTTTAATAAAAAACTTAGAATACCGGTGCCTGCGCCGTATTCGAGTGCTTTCATTGAATTGTTTAGCGGCACCATTTTTTCGAGTGCTTCAGCTATTGCAATGGCGCGGTCCATGTGAACCTTATCTTTATCCCAGTCGCGGGCACGTGCATCAAAATTGTTCATTTCATTAAATTTAATTTCAGATAAAATTAAAATACAGAGAGCAGCAATTTTTATTTTTGTTCATTCATTTTAGTTAATAAAAAGTCTCTTGTTTTTACACCTACAAAACGTTTTACTTCTTTACCGTTCTTAAAAAGGATCATTGTTGGAATACTCATCACATTAAATTGCTGCGCTAATCCTTTATACATTTCAATATTTACTTTACCCACTTTCATATTGGCAGGAAGTGTTTCTGCCACTTCGTTTAACACAGGTGCCATCATGCGGCAAGGCATACACCATTCGGCCCAGAAGTCGATCAAAACAATTTTGTTTTTTATTTCGGTATTAAAATTTTGATTGGTTAGTGTAAGTATTTTTGCGTTATCAGAAACAACAGGAAGTTTCTTCATTCTCCATCGTGAGTAGAAACTCAGCAATACGAATGCTACAATAATGCTTCCTATAATTGTTAAAGCTGTTTGCATAATTATATGTCTTGAAATTCTTTGAAGGTATTATGTTTATGTTGCCTGTCTTTTACAATTAAAGTTGTTGTTAATGCATTTGATTTGCTGTTGAAAACAATATCGTGCCCCATGCATAAACCAAACGAAATATTAAGTTCGGTATTATTTTTCGATAATACATCGGCCTGTTCTGCGGGGTTGCACGAAATGCCGTGATATTTTTCATCATCAAATAATTCTGCACTTTTTATTTTAGATATTTTACAATCGGCTGCCACAACTTCAAACTTTTGTTCGAGGCGTTCCTTTAATTGCATTGCTTCTTTCTGCATGCTTACACAATACGCTATCCCAATCTTTTTTATTCCTGATTTTTCGGCAAAGTTTATTAGTTCATTTACACGGTTGTTACCCATTAACCGGGCATGATCGGCGGTACGCATTATTGCCAGATCTTTATCGGAGTATAATTTTTTTACGTGTTCCATAAAATCAAATTAATTCTTTAGAAATAGTTATGGCGGCAATGGTACCATCGGCAACTGCCGTTGTGATCTGCCGGTATTTTTTGCTGATGATATCGCCCACGGCAAACACATCGGGGATACTTGTTTTCCTGTCTTCATCGGTAATAATGTAGCTCCATTTATCTAATGCGGGAATTGTATTGCCCAACACAGAAATATTTGATTTGAAGCCGATGAAAACAAATACACCATCAGAGATTAATTCGAAGGGTTCTTTTGTTTTTAAGTTTTCGATATGTGCGATCATTTTATCGCCGCGTTTTTCAAATGCACGTGGTTCGTGTTCATACAACACTTCGATCTTTGCATTTGCTTTCAGTTGTTCTATTGCAGTTTGATTGGCGGTGAGTTTATCGAACTGATGAACCATAGTAACTTTTTTTGCAAACTTGGTAATGAACAAAGCTTCTTCAACTGCCGAATTTCCTCCGCCTATTACAGTTACATCTTTATCAACAAAATATTTTGCATCGCATGTGGCACAATACGAAATACCTTTCCCTTTAAATTCTTTTTCTCCGGGCGCATTCATTGTATTTGGTGTTGTTCCGGTTGCAATAATTATTTTTTTTGCTTTGATGGTTTCTGATTTATCGATAACAATTTCTTTTTTCAACAGGTCGACCGAGGTAATATCTACAGCAACTTTATAATCGATACCGGTATGTTTTGCCTGTTCGCTCATATAATGCGCTAGCATGTAGCCGTTCTGCGGTTTTTCAAATCCCGGATAATTTGATACCTGATGTGTGATTCCCATATATCCGCCGGGTAATGCAGGATCTATTAATACAGTTTTAAGTTTTGCTTGCCCCAAATAAATACCGGCTGTTAATCCGGCCGGGCCACCACCTAAAATGGCAACATCATATTCTGAGAATGTTGGTTTTTGTTTGATTTTAATTTCGCTCACTTCTTCACTGCTCAACATCGAATCCAGACGATCGATAATTTCTGATTTTTTTATTCCGCCACTGATGGTATCGAGTATTTGTTTGCCATTATCAAAAAATAATAATGTTGGCGATGAACTTACTTTTAAAGAACTTGCCAGTTCACGATTTTCCTGTCGAAATATTTTTATAAAATTTATTTTATGACCATAGAGGTCTGCCAGTGATTCGAATTTTGGAGCCAATGCTTCGCACGGAGGACATTCGGTTGAATAAAAATCGAGGATTACTTTTCCGGAATGCAAGACTTCTTTTTCGAAGTCGGATGATGTTATTTCTTTCACGATTGAAATGTTTTTATAACTAATTAATTAAACGAGTTCGGGAAAATAGTATGCAGAACCCAGCGACAATAATTCCTGAACGGGCCTGCAGTCGGGTGAGTTTACATAACCATTTTTATTTTTTGCCACAGAGGCACAACCGCCGCCACAGGCCAATGCAACAGAACATGTGCTGCATTTAGCGATGGTAGTAATGTCTCTGTTCTGCCACTCTTCGATCACTTCATTATTTTTTGTTACAAAAGGATAATAAGTGCCTAATTCTTCCCCTTTTTTTCCAACAGTTGCAGTGCAGGAATAAATGGTTCCGGTATAATCAAAGGCCCATTCTGTTTTGCATGCAGGACAAGAATCAAAAAGTGGCTGAGGCAGTTCGCCATTTTCGGAAATATATTTTGCAATCGAAAATGCAGGCTTATAAAATTCGGCAATATATGGATGCGCTTTTAAAAGTTGGTACATATGAGCATATAAAGTGGCTCTGTCAAAAAGTCTTTCGGGTGTGTTGTTGCAATAATGTAATTCGTAATTACGGCCAATTTGTGTTTTGAAAAAAGGAGAGGATGTCCAACCTTTATCGATAGCAAAACGGGCAATACCTGATAAGTTTTCGATATTATCTTTATCAACAACCATTCTGAGATTTATATTAATATCAGCGGCCAAGCATGCATCAATCCCTGAAACAATTTTATCGAAAGTGGGCTGTTTGCCTTTTAAATAACGACGGGTATCATGAATTTCCTTAGTGCCATCAAGTGTTACCTGGATCTCACGAATGTTGGCTGTTTTCAATAGTTCCAGATAATCCGTTAATGTATATCCATTGGTAACAAATGCAACATCTAAATTCACTTCGGATGCTTTTTTTAAAAAATAACTGATAAGTTTATATTGATTTTCGCCCGGCAATAATGGTTCTCCGCCAAATACAGTGATGTATTTTTTCCGCCCGGCAAATTCTTTTTTTATATAACCAAAAAACGCATCGATGATATCGGTATTTAATTTTTGTTTTACAGGCTCATAACCTTCCTGATAACAATAGGAGCAGGCAAAATTGCATGAATAATTGGGAACAAAGAAAAGTTGTGTTTCATCCAACTCACGTTTTTCAATAAAATCAATGTATGCTAACTTAAAATCTTTTTTTTCTTTTTCACTGCTTGTGAGATAACCTTTTTCTTCAAACTCGCCGGTTGTGTCTATTGCATATTCCATCAATGCTTTTTCTTTCGAAGAAATAAAATCTGCATTTCCCGATAGGGTATTGGCAATAAAAAAATTTTCAGAATCTTTTACAGGTACGATAATGTTGTGCTTGGATAATTGCATAAAAATGTATTAACTTTTAGAAGAAACTAACTACAATACAATCTTTGAAATGAAGGAAAGAAAATACCACTTGCATTTTCTTTTTTGGGAAGAAAATAAAGTGGTATTTTTTCATCGTTTAGTCATGACAACCAGCGGTGATGTTTGAAACCTTTGCACAACATTGTGCCTGTTTTTTTGCGTTGGTACTCTTATTGCTTTTAGTACCTTTTTTTACTACACTAATCATGGATAACTGTTTAAATTATAAAACAAAAATTGTTTGATGACGATGTTAAGAGCAACAACTTTTTCTGGTAGCCGATATAGTAAAGCTGCAAACTTCAGCGCTTCCTTTTTCATAAGGTGCGGACTCTTCCAAAATAGAGACGTCTTTAAATCCGGCATTAAAAAGCATTACCAGATATTCGCCTTTTGTTACGGCGCCGGCCCAACATTCGGCAACCGCATCCGGATCATTTTTATATTCGGGTGCAATCTCTTGAGTAGCATAAATATCGCTTACCACAAAGCGCCCCCCTTTTTTTAAGATGCGATAGATCTCATTCCAAACTTTTTGTTTGTCGGCTGCGTGATTAATAGTGCAGTTAGAAATTAACAGATCGACACTTTGATCATCTAGGGCAATTGCTTCTAATTCTGATTGAATGATTTCGGCATTCTTAACTTCAAATTTTAATAGATTTTGTTTTGCCTTATTGATCATCCCTTCTGAAATATCAACACCATAAACAAAACCATTGTCGCCAACGGCTTCGGCCATACGGATTACATCCAAGCCACGTCCGCAACCCAAGTCAACGCAAACTTCATCAATGTTTGCCTTTGCGTGATCAACTGCACCGCCACAGGATAAACAACAGGATGATTCGCTTAACGAAGTATATCTTAGATTGATGGCTTCTGTATTCATTTGGTATTAAGTATTAGGATAAAAATGATAACTAGCAAAACCTGACTTTGAGTAAAATAATATTACTGCTAAATTAAATTTTTGCTATTCGCAGCTTGTTACTTTTGTCACTTAAAAAATAAAATTATTTCAGTAGAAGATTTCAATCAATGCATTTGACAAGAATAATTTCAGTAAAAAATCAGAATCGATCTATAAATATTTAAGTTCTGTGATTGATTTATTTTTAGGAAGAGTAGGTGCTATTGTTTGCGATGTGAAAAAGAAGCGAAGTATTTCTTATTTGCGGTTTGGTCTTTTTCTCTGAAAGAAAAAAAGGATATCTCTGCTTCTGCAAAAAAATATTCGAATAAAATAAAAAGCCCTGAACCTGGAAATCAGTTCAGGGCATAGCTTATAGAAACCAAAACCTAAAACCTATCTTAATTTATGTTCAAGACTGTTCCATCCACCGCCGTTATAGGCTTCAATACCGGCTTGCTTTAATGCTGTTACAGCCATGCTGCTTCGGCCGCCACTTAAACAAACAGCAATGACCGGTTTCTTTTTTTGTTTGATACTCGGAATTTTTTGTGTGATCGTTGGTAGTGGAATGTTGATGGAATTTTTGATGTGTCCCGAACGAAATTCATCCGGATTCCGAACATCAATAATGATTGCACCGTTGGCATACAATTCTTTCAGGTATGCAGCTTTTTTGCTTCCGCCAAATAATAAATCT
>JAGWPQ010000633.1 GCA_028877045.1 Bacteroidota bacterium
CGAATGTGCATATCAATTCGGGTGATGCAGAAATTCAGAGAGAAGACCTGCAATCGATGGGTGTGGTTACCGCGCGTTTGGAAGGAAGAGATCTGGGCAGTGTGATAAAAGATATTCAAAAACAAGTATCGGCAAAGATTGCATTGCCGCAGGGTTATGCGGTTGTGTATGGCGGCGCTTATGCCGATCAGCAACAATCGTTCAAAGAATTACTGGCCATCATGATCGCAGCAAGCTTACTGGTATTTGGTGTGATCTTATTTTTATTCAAAGACTTTAAAGTGGCCGTAATTATTTTATTGATCGCCGTACTCGGCATCAGCGGCAGTTATATGGGATTATATTTTACACATACCGCATTGAATGTTGGCAGTTATACCGGATTGATCATGATCATCGGTATCATTGGCGAGAATGCCATCTTTACTTTTTTACAATTCAAAGAATCGTTGAAAGCATCCGATAAAGTGGATGAAGCCATCATTTATTCTATTTCAACAAGACTTCGTCCCAAATTAATGACAGCCATTGGTGCCATCATCGCATTGCTTCCTATTGCATTGGGATTAGGCACCGGAACACAAATGCATCAACCATTGGCCATTGCGGTGATCGGTGGTTTTATTGTGGCGATGCCATTATTATTGATCGTGTTGCCAACCATGATCCGGTTATTATTCAAACAAAAAACAAAACATGCTGCATAATTCAGAATCTCTGCAGAATGCATCAATAGATTTGAGTCTTAAATAATAATTTATGAAACTCATGAAACAAATCATTTTCATTTTTGTCCTGATGATCGCTGCTGATCTTCATGCACAAAACAAATCAACTATTCCTAATGTTATAAAATCATCTTTTGCAACAGCATTTCCAAATAGCACGAAAGTAAAATGGGGCAAAGAAGATAAAGACTATGAAGCAGACTTTGTGCAAGGCGGTAAAAAGATGTCGGCCTTATTCGATGCTTCGGGCAAATTAAAAGAAACAGAATCATCCATTTCAAAAAACGAATTGCCAGCCAATGCTATTCCTTATTTCAATCAACACTATACAAATGTGGCGATCAAAGAAACAGCGAAGATCACAAAAGCAGGAGGCGAAATTAATTTCGAGATAGGCACCAAAGGGAAAGATATTTTATTTGATACTGCCGGTAATTTCATTAAAGAAGTAAAAGATTAAACCACGAAATATGAAAAAAACAATTTTTATTTTATTTGCAGCAACGCTATTATGTACATCGTTGCAAAATGCAAATGCGCAAAGCGGTTACAAGCTTACCAAAACATTTCATGTAGCCAGCACAGGTGGATGGGACTATATTGCTGTTGATCCGCACAGCAATAAATTATATCTGTCTCACGGCACACAGGTAAATATCTTGGATAAAGCAACGGGTGATTCGCTGGGCATCATTCCAAACACAACTGGTGTTCATGGAATTGCATTCAATGATGCATTAGGCAAGGGATACACGAGTAACGGAAGAATTAACAATGTTACCGTTTTCGATTTAAAAACCAATGCGGTATTAAGTCAGATCGCAACAGGTGAAAACCCTGATGCGATCATGTACGATGCATTTTCTAAGAAAGTAATTACTTGCAATGGTCGCAGCAAAGACCTTTCGATCATTGATGCGGCAACAGAAAAAGTAGTTGCAACTATTCCTGTTGGCGGCAAACCCGAAACAGCAGTAAGTGATAATGCAGGAAAATTATTTGTGAATATTGAAGATAAAAGCGAGATCGCTGTAGTAGACCTTGCAACAAATACAGTTACCAATCGTTGGTCATTAGCACCCGGCGATGGCCCTTCCGGTTTAGTGATTGATGTTAAAACCAAAAGACTTTTTTCCACCTGCGAAAAATTATTGGTTATAATGGATGCAACTGATGGAAAAATAATTGATAAGCTTCCAATCGGCAA
>JAGWPQ010000634.1 GCA_028877045.1 Bacteroidota bacterium
AAGATAAGTTGATCCGTAAATTGATCTGGAATTTGCGAAGCCTTGATTATCCGAGAGCTAAACTCGATGTAAAATTATTGATCGAAGAAGATGATGATAAAACATTGAATGCCGTACGTGATCTTGATTTCCCGGCTAATTTCGAAACCATTGTTGTTCCTTTTCATGCACCTAAAACAAAACCTAAAGCATGTAACTACGGATTATATTTTTCAAGAGGAGAACTGCTTACAATTTATGATGCGGAAGATGTTCCTGATTCCGATCAGTTAAAGAAAGTGGTTATTTTATTCAGAAGATTGCCAGAAGATTTCGTCGTATTACAGGGAGCATTAAACTATTTCAATAAGAACGAAAATATGTTAACAAGAATGTTCACTTTAGAATATTCTTATTGGTTCGATTATATGCTTCCGGGACTTGAAACATTGGATGTTCCTATTCCTCTGGGTGGTACAAGTAATCATTTTAAATTAAATAAATTATTGGAATTGGGTGCATGGGATCCATTCAATGTTACCGAAGATGCCGATCTTGGTGTGCGTGTTTATGATAAGCAATATAAAATCGGCGTTGTAAACAGTACAACTTTGGAAGAAGCAAACAATGAACCGTTTAACTGGATACGTCAACGTTCGCGTTGGATCAAAGGGTATATGCAAACATGGCTTGTTCATATGCGTAATCCTGTTGAATTGATTAGAAGAATTGGCTGGCAGGGTTTCTTCGGATTTAACTTCTTTATTGGTGGTACTTCATTTACTTTTTTGCTGTATCCGCTTTTGCTGTTGTTCTTTTTATTCTACATTATTTTCAACTTTAATTTTATTAGGCAGCTATTCCCTGACTGGGTTTTGTACGTCGCTACTTTTAATTTTATTGCAGGTAACGTATTGATGGTTTATTTAAATATGCTTGCCGTATTTAAACGCCGTTATTACGAGTTGATATTATTTGCTATTTTAAATCCTGTGTATTGGTTAATGCATTCGATAGCGGCGTACAAAGGATTATGGCAACTGATCTATAATCCGTTTTACTGGGAAAAAACAACGCACGGACTTACTAAAGTTTCATCATCGGCAACAACTGCGGCTGCTGCAACATAATAGGTATGGATTTTTTAAAAAAATATATTGCCATTTTCATTGCACTGTTTGTTCTGGTGTACTATATTATTATAGCATGGGTGATACATCGTACCGGATACGAACATTCAGAAGCAATGTTTATAGCCGAAAAAATAAAACTGCTGTTCGAAACAGATGATAATACGTTGCTTACCATCGGTACAACTTTTCCCAGCATCGTATTTTTATCGTCAATCATATTTACACCTTTCGGTTATCCGTTTGCACCTATATTAGCTTCCATTGCGTTTACTTCTATCTTGTTTTTTATATTGCTGATCGATTTTACAAAATCGCAATTACCACGAAGAGTGTTTCTGCCGATGCTGATCCTCATCTTTGTTTTTCATCCGGGAATTGTTTTTGCAGCGGTATCAGGTCGGGGTGTTGCTGCTATACTTTTATTTTTTTATTTATTGTTCAGAAGTTTGTTTAAATATTATAAAAGTCAGACTTCATATTATCTTTCTATGGCAAGCATATTTCTTTCGTGTTTGATATTCTGCGATTATAATTATATATGGTTGCTGCTTGCATTTTTTCCATTCATATTCCTTGTTTCATTGGAAGGATTAAAATTGCAAAAAGATCAACCGCCCGTTTTACAATATTTCACCGCATTAAACAATGCTTCGCAAAGAAGAAAATTGGCAAACCGTACCATAGCAATTTATATCATTGTTTTTTTATTGCCCTTTGGTGCTTTATATT
>JAGWPQ010000635.1 GCA_028877045.1 Bacteroidota bacterium
GGTGAACCATTTTTTGATAGTGTTGAAAGTTTAATTGCGTATGCTGTATTTGCCATTCCTGCTGTTCGCGGAGTTGAATTTGGTACAGGTTTTCATGCAGCAAAAATGTTTGGTATCGAACACAATGATGCGATCATTGATGCAAATGGGAAAACAAAAACAAATCATGCCGGTGGCGTTGTTGGCGGTATCACCAATGGCAATGAATTAATTTTCAGGATTGCGATTAAACCAACTGCATCTACACCAAAAGAACAGGAATCATTGAATTGGAATAACAATCAGGTTGAAAATTTTTCTGTAAAAGGTCGTCACGATTTGTGTATTGCCTTGCGTGTTCCGGTTGTGTTAGAAGCAGTAACAGCAATGGTTTTAGCCGATCTGATGTTGCTGGAACAAAGAATTTCCCGGGTAATTAAAAATTAGAAATTAATAATTAAGAATTAAGAATTGTGGATTTAATCTATCACGTTACTTCAAAGAAAGAATGGAATGATGCTTTGATGAATGGATTTTATGAAGCAGCATCTTTAAAGGCCGAAGGTTTTATTCATTGCAGTAAAGCCAATCAGGTGCAGGGTGTTTTGGAAAGATATTTTAAAGGGAAAAATGATCTGGTTAAATTGGTGATCGATACAAATAAACTTAGCCATAAATTACAGTTTGATTTTTCAGCTTCGGTAAATGAAGAATTTCCGCATGTGTACGGTGTGATTAATATTGATGCGGTGATTGATATTGTTGAAATTTGAAAGCTGAATAAAGTACAAGGCGTTGAAGAGTGCGACGCAACAAAAGCTTAATCTTTGTTCAGAAAGCTAAGTACAAAAAAATATTTTAAAAAAAAGTGCAGGAAAAAAAAGCTCATCCTTTATTGATCTATACCGATGGTGCATCGCGTGGAAACCCCGGCCCGGGCGGGTTTGGCGTTATTTTACTTTGGGGCGATAAAAGAAAAGAACTCTCGGCAGGCTATCGTTTAACTACCAATAACCGCATGGAATTATTGGCTGTGATTGTTGCATTGGAATCATTGACCAAAAAAAATATTGCTGTTACCATTCATACCGACAGCCAGTATGTGGTGAACAGCATTGAAAAAAAATGGCTGGACAATTGGATCAAAACAAATTTTAAAGGCGGTAAGAAAAATAAAGATCTTTGGCTGAAATATTTTGAACTGAGCAAACATTTTTCCGTAAAAATGAAATGGGTAAAAGGCCATGCAACGAATGTATTTAATAATCGTTGCGATGAATTGGCTACTGCTGCCGCCGATGGAAATAATTTATTGATCGATGAAGGTTATGAAAATGAACAATAATATTTTATGCAGTTGGAGTGGCGGCAAAGACAGTTGTTTTGCTTTAATGCAAGCCATCGAAAAAAAATATATCCCTAAAATTTTATTGAATGTTTTAAATGAAGAAGGAAAAATTTCGAGATCGCATGGCATTCCTTCAAACATTTTACAGGCGCAGGCAAATGCTGCAGGGTTACCCATTCATCTTATCAACAGCAGTTGGAATGATTATGAAAATAACTTTATAGCAGCATTAAAATCATTGCAAGAACAATATCAATTGAGCCATGCTGTTTTTGGTGATATTGATCTGCAAGCCCATAGAGATTGGGAAGAGAAAGTGTGCGCTGCTGCTGCATTACAGTCAGTTTTACCACTTTGGCAACAAGACCGGAAATATCTGGTAATGCAAATGTTGCAAAGCGGAATTGAAACAATGATCGTTAGCTGCAATGAAATAATGGGTAAAGAATTTTTAGGAAAAATATTGAATGAAAATGTTATCAAAGAATTAGAAACATTGGGTGTTGATGTGTGCGGAGAGAATGGTGAGTTTCATACACTGGTACTCAATTGTCCTCTTTTCTCACAAAGAATAGATGTTGCAGTAAGTAATAAAATAAAACATGAAAATTTTTGGTTTACCGAGCTGGTATTAAAATAAAAAAGCTGTCATGTTTTATTATGACAGCTTTTTTTTTATTTCGATCAGTTCATTGATTTAAGCTAAGGTAAATGCAGAAATCCTTTTTACGATCAAATTATAAGCAACAATTAATACAGGCAAATAAATTAATGTAGCAACCAAAGCATGTTTATAAAATGGCAATCCATCTTCTAAACATAAAAGATATCCTGAAAAATTCATCGGGCGTTGATAACCCCCATGTCCTGCCCAAACCACCGTGTTAGAGATCAGAAAAAATAAAGTAGGCCCCGCAAAAACACCGGCCAATATTCTGCCATAATTTTTTCCTTGTAATGCCCATCCAATTAAAGTGGTCAATAAAAGGAAAGAATAATTTAGCCATTGGTATTTATATAATCCTGCAAAAGGAAACAGATCCATTCTGTACAACAACTCGATCACAACATCGCTGATGAATAATGCCATCAATGGATACAAAAATGATCTGCTTTTATCCTTTACGATCATTCCTGAGAATAATGCGATTGCAATGATCGGCGAAAAGCCCGACCATTCAAGCTTTGCTGCAAATAATAATTTAGAAATTGTTGCCACTGCAACAAGTAACAAAGTGAAAAGTATGATTCTGCTTTTAGCTTTCATCGCTTAATATTTAAAAACAAAAATAGGCTGAAAAAGGATTTTAAAAATTTCTATTTTCCTCAACTTGTGGAAAATGAAATTTATTTATCGGTTAAAGGTACAAAAGCCTTGAACAGTAAGCAATGCCCCGATGATACAATTGTGTATTCCTGTCCCGGCAATACTGCAACTGCCTCTCCTTTCTTGATCATCATGTTAAGTGAATCGGTATTAATAATTCCGGCGCCTTCAATAACAATCAATATTTCCAATGAGCTTGCCACGCTCCCGTATTTATCTTCACCGCTTAGTTCAATTTTATTGATACCAAAATCGGGAACAGGACAAGGGTAGTTTTTTTCAATTGCATCAATCGCATTTCCTTTCATCACATTTGGGGTGATCCCAACAAATGAAGTATGTTTCATCA
>JAGWPQ010000636.1 GCA_028877045.1 Bacteroidota bacterium
CTTTCATGGCTTTATCTACATCCATTTTTATTTTATTCCAGTCCACATTCTTCATGGCATTCTCTGTTTCTATTTTGATCTTTGCAAGATCGATCTTGGCTATTGCTTCATTCACTTGTTTTTCGATGTTACTGAAATCCATTTTCTTTAATTCAATATCCATTTTTTGCAATTCCCTGTCCAGGTTATTCATGGCATTATCAATGTCTTCTACCCGGGAATCATCATTTGTAATAACAGACTTTCGTGGTTGGGTTGTGTCGTTACCGGTTGACTGACGATGCACTTTTTTTGATGGTATGGTATCAGCGCTCTGCCATGAAATAAGAGCGAGACTGATAAACAGAAAACCAATAACCACAAGGGTTTTAACAGATTTGCATACATTGTTCATAGTTTGATGTTTAAAGTGGGTAATGAGTATTACGATATTGTTCGTACAATAATACGATTAATTTCGTATTTTGTTACTTTGCTTATATATTTTTTAAAAATTTTGTGAAATGAGTGTCAGCGATTACGAGATCAAAATATGGCAATAAGTTTTCCATATGACATAGCAGGATGACCAAAGTACAGAACGTACAAGGGTGCGATACTTCGCCAAGCTCAGTACAGGCTGCCACGCATTGATGCTATGAAAAGGGAACTTTGAACCGAGCGTGGCAACAGGCGATGATATGAAAATATGCCGCCGGTAACATAAAAAAATTAACTCAAATAGTATCTTAGTTTTTAAAACTTTATCTTGCAGTCCACAAAATAATAAGCATGAAATACTTGCCTTTAAACCCCGAAATATTCATTAACAACAGAAAACGTTTTATCAAAGAAATGCAGCCCAACAGCATTGCCATTTTTGTAAGCAATGATGAATGGCCGATGAATGGCGATGCGATCCATAAGTTTAAACAAAACACGGAATTGTTTTGGTTAAGCGGTATTGAACAGGAGGACAGCATGGTTATTTTATTTCCTGATAATCCCGATAAAAAATACCGTGAAGTGTTGGTGCTGGTTCGTCCCAATGATCTGATGGAAAAGTGGAACGGCAAAAGATTGCGTGTTGAAGAAGCCCGTAAGATTTCGGGCATCGAAACAATAGTTTGGTTGGATAGTATTGATTCATTATTACAATTCTGGGTTCATTTGGCCGATAATATTTATTTGGATACAAATGAGAATGACAGAAAATCTACCACTATCCGCAACCGCGAATATCGTTTTGTGGATGAGATGAAAGCTGCTTACCCTTTACACAATTTTCATCGTGCTGCAAAGATCATGAAAGAACTGCGTGGTGTGAAAATGAAAGAAGAAGTAGAAGTATTGCAGAAAGCAATTGATATTACAGAAAATACTTTTCGCCGTTTATTAAAGTTTATTAAACCCGGCGTATTTGAATATGAAATTGAAGCCGAAATTTTTCATAGTTTTTTAAGTCAGCGTGCAACAGGCGAAGCGTATGGAAGTATTATTGCAAGCGGCGACAGGGCAAGAACATTACATTATGTGAGCAATAATGAAGAATGTAGAGATGGTGAATTGGTATTGATGGATTTTGGCGCAGAGTATGGCGGTTATTGCGCCGATCTGACGAGAACGGTTCCGGTGAATGGTAAGTTTACGCGCAGGCAAAAAACAGTGTATAATGCTTGTTTGCATTTACATAATTATGCAAAGAGTTTATTGAAGCCCGGCATTAACTTGGTTGTTTATACCGATATGGTTGGCGAAGAAGCAACACAACAATTCTTAAAGATCGGTTTATTGCGAAAGAGTGATGTTAAAAATGAAGACAGGGAAAATCGTGCTTACCGCAAATATTTATATCACGGTATTTCGCATCATCTGGGGATTGATGTGCATGATCTGGGCACCAAAACAGATGCCTTAAAACCCGGCATGTTGTTGACTGTTGAGCCGGGTATTTATATTGAAGAAGAACAGATGGGAGTGCGCATTGAAAATAATATCTGGATAACGAAGAATGGTAATGTTGATTTGATGAAAAATATTCCGATGACTGTTGAAGAGATTGAAAGTTTGATGAAGAAATAAAAGTCGACCGACGACCGTCGATAGTCGACCGCTGTTCACGTTAAGAGAATATCATCATGTCATTTAAGTTCGAAAATTTAAAGATATGGCAGTTAGCTTTGGAATTATCGGGTGAGGTCTCTGATATGGTGAAAGGTTTTCCAAAAGATGAATTATTTATTTTAACGTCGCAAATAAAAAGAGCAGCAGATTCGGTTGTTTTAAATATTACTGAAGGTTCAACTTTACATTCTAATACAGAGTTTAAAAGATTTTTAGTGATCGCTAACCGTTCTGCTTTGGAAGTTATCGGTTGTTTTTATTTAGTGAAACAAAGAAAATTCATTGATGAAACTTTGTTTAAAGAAATGTATGGTAAATATGAGAAGTTGATAGCAATGATACAGGCTTTAATAAAATCTTTAGGAAATGAGTAATGATAAGGTTAAAGAAAAAGTAGAGGGTTCCAATCGGTCGACGGCCGACGGTGGACGGTTGTCAATCGTTCCAAATTTATTTACGTTGCTGAATTTATTTTTCGGTTGCATCGCCATTGTATTAATTATCCAAAATGGATTAATGGTAAGTGTTGATGCAAGCGGACAACAGACTGTAGAGATACCGCAAAAGATTTATTGGGCAAGTGTTTTCATTGGCATTGCTGCTGTTGTTGATTTCTTTGACGGATTTGTTGCAAGGTTATTGAAAGCATCTTCCGAAATGGGCAAGCAGTTAGATTCGCTGGCCGATGTGGTAAGTTTTGGTGTGGCTCCGGGAATGATCGTATTTGAATTCTTGCGCCGTTCTTTTGCAGCACAACAAAACGGGTTAGATATAAATGTTATTTATTTATTGCCTGCATTTATTATTCCCTGTGCCGGTGCTTATCGTTTGGCAAGATTTAATATTGATACGGAACAATCGTATGGATTCAAGGGTGTGCCTATTCCGGCAGCAGGTTTATTGATCGCTTCTTTTCCTTTGCTGTACTGGTTTTCGAACAGCGAATGGATCGTAAATCTTTTACAAAACAAATGGTTCTGGTATGCAGTGATCTTTGTGGTGAGTTATTTAATGGTCTCCACAATGCCAATGATGGCAATGAAATTTAAGCAGGTAAATTTTAAATCCTTGTTACCATTTATTATCATTGCAGCCGTTGCAATGGTAACCGCATTTATTTTTGGTTGGCTGGCAGTGCCGGTAACATTTATAGCTTATGTAATTTTATCTTTGATCTTTAAACAATAAAAATAATCATGACTTACAACGTTCAGATAAAAGTAATGCCGTTAAAAGAGTTGTTAGACCCGCAGGGAAAAGCGGTAATGGGCGGATTAAAAAATTTAGGGATTCATTCTGTAGAAGATGTTCGTGTGGGTAAACATGTAACATTGCAAATTGAAGCTGCTTCCGAAACTGAAGCTAAACAAATTGCAGATGAAACTGCAAGAAGATTATTGGCTAATGCAGTGATGGAGTTTTATGAAATTGAAATGATCAATTAAAATTTACGATATACGAATTGCGATTTACAATTTTGAGTATGCATAAATCGTAAATCTAAAATCATAAATCGTAAATAGCTATGCTATATCTCGTTCCCACACCAATAGGAAATTTAAAAGACATCACATTGCGTGCCATTGAAGTATTGCAAATGGTTGATGTTATTTTGTGTGAGGATACCAGAACATCTTCGAAATTGTTGCATCATTATAATATTAATAAGCCACTTTCTCCTTATCATCAGCACAACGAACATAAGATCGCAAGCCATATTGTTGATCAGTTGGAAGCAGGAAAAACAATGGCATTGATAACTGATGCAGGAACGCCGGGCATCAGCGATCCTGCATTTTTATTGGTTCGTGAATGCATCAAGCGAAATGTAAAGGTGGAGAGTTTGCCCGGTGCCACTGCATTTGTGCCCGCATTGGTGAACAGCGGCATCCCGACAAACCGTTTTGTGTTTGAAGGATTTTTGCCATTGAAAAAAGGACGCCAAACTTTATTGAAACAATTGGCAACCGAAGAACGCACGATGATCTTTTATGAAAGCCCGATGCGTTTGGTAAAGACATTGGAAGAATTTATTCAATACTTCGGAGCCTTAACATTATGTTCTGTTACAAGAGAGTTAACGAAGGTGTTTGAAGAAAATAAACGCGGAACTTTACAGGAGGTAGCTGATTATTTTAAAACAAAAACAGTGAAAGGAGAGATCGTGATTGTTGTGGCAGGAAAGGAATAAATGTTAGATGTTGAATGCTAAATGTTGAATGATGAAGTTTGTTTTCTTGCAATTTACGACTCACGATTAACGTTGTTGAGCAAAGTTCAGAACGTTGAAGAGTGCGATTCTTTCACAGAAAGAATCAGGGGCAACAGGTGATGCCATAAGTATTACAGTCCGTAACATAAAAATATTTGCATGATGAAAATCTTTACTAAACTATTCTTACTGTCATCTGTCATTTGTCATCTGTCATCTGCTTTGCAA
>JAGWPQ010000637.1 GCA_028877045.1 Bacteroidota bacterium
TCATGACGTTAAACAGTTGACGATGGACGGTTGACAATAGACGATTGCAAAACCGGACGAAAGATATTACTTTTGACAATTATTTGTAACTTTAAAATAAAATGCCATTTAAGTTTGAAGGACTAAAAGTTTGGCAGGCATCGTTAGAATTAGGAGAAAAAATAAATGTACTTGCTGATAAATTTCCGCAGAAAGAAATTTTTAATTTAAGCTCACAAATCAGACGGGCTGCAGATAGTATCGGTTTAAACATTGCAGAAGGATCATCGGGACATACCAATGCAGAACAAAAAAGATTTTTATTATTTTCTAATCGTTCTGTATTGGAAGTGGTTGCCTGCATCATTAAAGCCAAACATCGCAATTACATAAATGAAACTATATTTGCTGATTTATATCAGGATTGCGAAGTGCTTTCAAAAATGCTGAGCAGTTTTATTAAAAGTCTTGATTAAAATAGAATCGTCCATTGTTAATTATAAGTCTCAATGGTCAATCGTCCACAGTCAATCGTCTTAATTATGAAAACTAAACTTGAGATCATCAATAACTGGTTACCGAGATATACAGGTGAAAAATTAGAAAATTTTGGAGAATATGTGCTGCTTACCAACTTCGGTAATTATGTAGAAATGTTTGCAAAATGGAATAATGTAAAAGTTGTTGGTAAGGACCGCCCATTTCAATGTGCCACTGCAAACGGCATCACCATTATTAATTTTGGAATGGGTAGTCCCGGTGCTGCAACAGTGATGGATCTGTTGGCTGCCATCGAACCCAAAGCAGTTTTATTTTTGGGTAAATGCGGCGGATTAAAAAAGAGAAATAAACTCGGCGATTTAATTTTACCAATCGCTGCCATTCGTGGCGAAGGTACATCCAACGATTACTTCCCTCCCGAAGTGCCTGCCCTGCCTGCATTTGCTTTGCAGAAAGCCATCTCTACAACTATCCGCGATTATAAAGTTGATTACTGGACCGGCACTGTTTATACCACCAATCGCCGTGTTTGGGAACACGATGAAGAATTTAAAAATTACCTCACAAAAGTTCGTGCTTATGCTGTTGATATGGAAACAGCCACCATTTTTGCTGTTGGTTTTTTTAATCATATCCCAACAGGTGCTTTGTTGCTGGTAAGTGATTCGCCCATGGTGCCCGATGGTGTAAAAACAGAAGCTAGCGATAAAAAAGTAACCAGCAATTTTGTTGAGCGCCATTTAAAGATTGGTATCGATTCTTTAAAACAACTCATCAATAAAGGAATGACCGTAAGGCATTTGAAGTTTTAATTTTTTTATTTACGGACTTTTGTATTTCATGGCAAAAATAGACTACATCCATTTCTCTTCTCCTTTAGGAGAAGATGCCTGAAAGGCAGATGAGGCTTGCGTCGCACACTTCAAGGTTCTGTTTTCATGGCAACAGATAAATTATTCTCGGTGGATTGTACTAATGTTTATACGAAATGCATAACACTATTTTACTGATTATCAATGATGAAAAATTATTATACAGTACAACCAATAGCGTATATCTTTGAGTTGTGTGAAATTCTTAAAGACCTTGCGAATACTAATAATCATACTTTTATTGACAACTCTTTCGGCAGTCGGACAGACGCTGCCTGACAGTGTCGTCATAATCAACAATACATACGTCAATAACTTCTCTGGCAGCGACAACATTTACCGTACAGACAACTATTCAATTATTTTCGACGGCAAAAAGTATTTGTTAAATGGTGACAGAATAGCTAAATCAAAAATTCTTGCTTTTCTTAACGAGTTGACAAAGCCAAGTAATGCAAATAATTCTCTTGCCAAATATGAACTTGACACTAATTGGATAAAAAGCAATCCAGAAGAATTACTAAGACTCTATTCAGACAA
>JAGWPQ010000638.1 GCA_028877045.1 Bacteroidota bacterium
GAGATAAGGTTTGGATAAAAGTGCTAGCAGCCAATTTAGAAAAACGCCAGCTCGATTATGAATGGGTGATCGATGGAAATAAAGAAGTGGATGCTGATGAAAAAAATAATTTTAAAAAGAAAGAAAAAAGAAGAAAAAAATAATTTTCTGAACAATTATTTGAGAAAATTGTTTTTGATGCCAAATGATATGCAGTAGAAGAGTGCGACGCAAGCCTCATCTGCCTTTCAGGCATCTTCTCCTAAAGGAGAAGTGAAATGGATGCGATCTGTTGATGCCATGAAACATAAAAGCCAGTAACAAAAATTTTATACTTAATTTCCTAACGATTAAATATTAAAGAATGATTGCTAAAAATTTATTTATTACCACAGGTTTATTGGTAAGCATTGCTTCATCGGCACAAAATGTTACTGCCGATACTCCCGAAAAAACAGAAGTATGGAGTCCTGTTCCAAAAGTCGTTACACCAGCAAACAATAACAATGCACCATCCGATGCGATTGTTTTATTTGATGGAAAAAATTTAGATGAGTGGGTGAGCACCAACAATATTAAAATGCCTGCAGCATGGAAAGTTGATGACGGGATTTTAACGGTTGATAAAACAAAAGGAAATATTCAAACAAAAAAACTTTTTTCTGATTACCAATTGCATATAGAATGGCGTGTTCCGGCAAATATTGCAGGCACGGGACAGGCAAGAGGTAACAGTGGATTATTTTTAGCATCAACCGGCGGTGGTGATGCAGGATACGAAATGCAGATATTAGATTCGTATCAAAATGCGACTTATGTTAACGGACAGGCGGCAAGTATTTACAAACAGTTTGCACCGCTGGTGAATGCATCACGCAAACCCGGCGAATGGCAGGTGTACGATGTAATATGGACTGCACCTCGATTTAACGAAGACGGCAGTTTAAAATCGGCTGCAAGGGTTACTGCATTTCATAATGGTGTATTGGTTCAAAATAATGTTGAATTAAAAGGCGAAACACGTTATATCGGTACCCCGTATTATAAAAAACATGGCGCTTGTCCGATCAAATTACAGGCCCACGGTGATAAAAGTGAACCATTGAGTTTTAGAAATATCTGGATAAGAGAATTGTAAAATAATTATTGAACTATTTTTTTTGATCAAGTTTTGTTACATCCGACGATTGTAATAAAACTTGATTTTTATTTTATGTATTTGAATAAAATTTAACTGAAGTAAGATTTTATTTCGAAGATAAAATTATCGATCGGCCTGAAGTCGCTGAGAAATTGACAGGTTACAATTAAAAAAATAATTCCGTAAACAGCGCCCCAGAAATGTGCAGAATGATTGATGTGACTTTCGCCGCGGTTGGCAAGATAGGCCGATACGATCAGGTACACTATCCCAAAAATAAATGCAGGAAAATGTACAGGAATGAACATTAATCCAATGCCCTGCAACGGCGCCAGAAAAATAAATGCAAACACAATTGCCGATACAGCACCACTGGCTCCCAAACTGCGGTAATGATAATTTTCTTTGTTATTAAAATAAGTTGGCAACAAACAAACAACCAATGCAGATACATAGAGGATGAGAAACATGACCTTTCCTTTCTCTCCGTAAATTTTTGAAAAATATTCTTCAATAATTTCTCCAAACATATAAAAGCTGTACATGTTAAACCCAAGATGTGCAATATCGGCATGGATTAATCCGCATGTAACAAAACGATACCATTGATTGTGGTGAGTGATAGCAGGCGGATAAAAAATAAGATCATTCATTAATTTCTCGTTCGAGAAAGATGTGAATGAAATGATACAGGTTAAAAGAATGATCGCAATGGTAATAGTTAACATGGCAGCAAGATAGAATAATTAAATGTGATGATATTTTTCGTTTCGTAAAATGCTGCAGGCACGATAAACCTGTTCGGCCAAAATTAACCTTACCAGCATGTGCGGAAAAACAAGTTTGGATAAACTCCAGATAAAATTGGCGCGTTTTGCAATGCTTTCGTCCACACCAAAAGCGCCTCCGATTAAAAAGATGATTCGTTTATTGCTTTCGTTGGCGAGTTGCTGAATGAATTGTGCCAGTTCGGTAGAAGAAAAAAGTTTTCCTCTTTCGTCCAGCAAGATCACAAAATCATCTTTTTGTAATTGCGCTGCAATTAAAACTGATTCTGCTTTTTTCAGATCTTTCTCCGATAGGGAAGCTGCATTTTTGGGTGGCTGAATGATCGTCCATTCAGCAGCAAAATATTTATTGATTCGTTTTGTAAAATCTTCAATACCCGTTTTTACATAGGCATCATGCGCTTTACCGACCGACCAGAACTGGATTTTCATGATACTATTATCTGTTTTGCTTCAATAAAAGTAATTGAAATATTTTTTAAAGGTTGATAATCTGTTACAATAAATGTTTTTGAAAATCGTTTTTTCTAAACCAAAAAACGGCTTATGAAATTATCCAAAAGAATTTCACTAACTATTTTTATTTCGATCCTGCTGTTTGTTTTATGTATATCATCAACAGCCATTAAAGATCAGCATATTTACGGGTCAGATAAATTTGGCTGGCCGCAGGTCTTTTATATGGTGAATTATAATGAAGGAAGAATAGAATCGAAGGATTTAGATATAATAAAGTTCCTCGGCGATTATTTTATCTGGCTTGGGTTGACTGCTATGCTGATGTTCATGATCAGATTAATGAAAATAAATCGCAATAAAGCCTGATATCTCCATTCTTGTAATCGGAAAAAAAATCCGTCAATCGGAATTATTAGTTTTATTTATCTTTCTAATTTCATGGTTCTCAATTGAAATTAATCCAGCACATTGTTTGGCATATTTTGCCAAACAAGATAGAAATGGTTTCAAGAGTATTATTGGTTGATGATGATCCGATATCATTATTGATGGCAAAGGAAATTATACAAAACGAAAGTTTCAGTAATGATGTAACGATCACGATGAATGGTTTTCATGCGCTTCGTGAGATAGAATTTTTATTAGAAACGAAAAAGACGAATGCTGATACGCAAATCCCACATTTGATATTTTTAGATTTAGAAATGCCTGTAATGTCGGGCTGGGAATTCCTGGAACATTATACAAAATATTATCAGGAAAAATTGCCTGATACCAATATTGTAATTCTTTCATCTGCCATTTCTGATTGTCATTACGAAAAAGTGAAACAATATCCGGCGGTAACGAGATTGGTTAAAAAGCCTCTTCAGTCCGAACAAATAGAGAGTTTGAAAAGAAATCATAATCTTAAAAAATATTTTTCTTAACACGACATTTTCAGTGTAGCTGAGAATCCCCCCAGAAAGATCACCTGCAATTAACCTTGCGGGTGCATCTTTCGAATAATATGGACTTTATTGTTTAATAGGTGAGTATAAATAAAAAGGATTTCAAATGAATGAAATCCTTTTTTTGTGACCCCGTCAGGATTCAAACCTGAAACCTTCTGATCCGTAGTCAGATACTCTATTCAGTTGAGCTACGGGGCCATACCCTTATTCGGGGTTGCAAATATAAAGGCTTAAACACAATCTTCAAAAGCTGTTTTCAATTCTTTTAAAAATAGATCATAATTCATAAATATTCGCAGCAATTTTTTCTGCTATCTGTTTTGGCAAGAGCCAAACAAAAAAACTTGTCAGTTTATTTGTAAACCCTGCAATTACTTCAGTTCTTCTATCGAACATGGCATTCACTGCAATCGCAGCAACAGCACCGGGTTGCATATTTAATTTTTCGGCAGCTTTTGTTGCTTTTTCTCCAACAGAAGCCCTGTTGGGGAAATCAGTATCGGTAGCGCCTGGAGAAATCACGGTGACAGAAATATTCGATTTTCTTAATTCATATCGCAAACCACGGCTGAAATTTAAAATAAATGCTTTTGTAGCAGCATACACATTTAACCCGGGAACCGACTGATATGCTGCCGTGCTTGCAATATTTAAAATATAGGATTTTGATTGCCGGCGAAGCATGGGTAAAAAAGTATGAATCAATTGCACAGGAACATTCATATTTACTTTCATCATTTCCAAATGTTCTTCGATGCCATATTTGTCAAAAGGACCGCTTAAGCCATATCCCGCATTGTTGACCAGAATATTGATTTCTTTTTTTTCATTCACACACCAATCAAAGATTTTATCAACAGCATTTGTTTGAGACAGATCAACAACCAAATAATTTACTTCAACACTGAATGTTGATCGTAAATATGTGGCAAGTTCTTTTAAAAGGTCTTCGCTTCTTGCAACCAGTAAAAGATCGATTTTTTTTGATGCCAATATTTCGGCAATAGCTTTACCAATTCCTTTGCTGGCACCCGTAATTAATGCTGTTGACATAATATTTTTATTTGAAAGCAAAAGGTCAACTTATGGTTGACCCTTTGTAAAGTTAGTATATGATTGCAGCATTTTTAATGATGCACTTTTGAAGTAAATAAATGATAAAAGGGTGTTTTACTTTTTTCGGTCTTTGGCTTGTATTTTCCTGTGATGATGGGAACATACATAACCCTTCGTCTGCTTGCTTCTCCTGTTAACGGACATTGTTTCACACGATGCCACAAACGTCCGTCATGAACCGAGAGGTCGCCGGAGAACATATCGAAGCCAACTTCTCTTTCATCATCTGTATTATCAACAAAATATTTTTTACCGAACAATAATTGCAGAACATTTTGTTTGTGTGTGCCGGGTATAACACGCAACCCGCCGTTTTCGAATAAACAGGTATCCAAATGAATGCCCACATTCAGCATGGGCATTATTTTTTGTCCTAAAAACAAATCTCTCGGACTATCGGTATGCCATCCCA
>JAGWPQ010000639.1 GCA_028877045.1 Bacteroidota bacterium
CCGCAACGAAGCATTCAATCTATTTCTATAGGCGTTTTATCGCAGGCATGGAAGGATAAGGATATGAAAGAGATCAATCGAATCTATCATCGCTCTTCCATTAATTTATTGTTGATGTCGCTTTTTATTTTTGGAAATCTTTGGCTGAATGTTAAGCAGGGCATGGAAGTATTGCATTTGCAAAAAGAATATTTAAGCGGGTTGTATGTGATTTTGATCATTGGTTTTGCACGGATCATTGATGCCGGCACCGGCGTAAATGGTTTGGTTATCGGCACTTCAACTTCATGGCGTTTCGATTTTTACAGCGGCGTAATTTTATTGGCATTTCGTTTACCGCTTACATGGTATCTTGTTAAGCATTACGGTATCATTGGTTCTGCCTTTGCCGAATTATCGGCTTATGCAGTTTATAATTTTGTAAGATTCGAATTCTTAAGAAGAAAATTTAATATGCAGCCTTTCAATTTAAAAACACTGTATTCGATTTTGCTTACCGTTGCTGCTTATTTTATCTGCTATTTTTTATTGAATGCAATTGGCGGATGGGTTGGAATTATTTTAAGGATAATTGTATTCTCGGCCATTTTAATTCTCGGCACATTTTATTTGCAACTAACACCCGATGCACATCAGTTGCTTGATAATTTTAAAAAGAAATATCTGGTAAAATAATTTGTTTCCGACTCTAGACTCCCGACTCTTGACTCCCGACTACTTAATCACCCTGCCCGCAGCTTTGAACCTTTTTTTCCAGTAAGGATCATTCATATCGCTGATGGTTACGCCACCGCTTGTTGAAGCATTTGCGAATTTATTATTCATGATATAAACACCTACATGCGAAATAGTTCTGCTTTTTCGTCCGCCGGTATGAAAGAAAACAAGATCCCCTTCTTTCAGGTCTTCAGGTTCAATTCTTTCGCTCATGTTATATTGTTCCTGTGCGGTACGCGGCAATTTTACATTATAAACATCGTTCAGGATACTGGCCGAAAATGCAGAGCAATCAATACAATTTTTTGTGTTGCCACCCATGCAATATTTTGTTCCCCACCAGTCTTCAATTTTTTGCAGCAAGGTTATATTGGAAAGTTTTTCAACGGTTGCATCCAGCATCACTGCATATTTCAGTTGCAGCCAATCTGCTTTTTCAATATTATTTTTTGAATTTGCATCGGCAATTGAATTATCGTCGTTTCTTTTTAGTGATGAAGTTGTTTTATGTTTTGATACCACAGTATTTCCTGGTGTTACTTCAATCCCATCAATGAATTTTACATCTTTACGGTGCGATTTTTTTGTTGCCTGCGATGTTGAATTATCTTTTGCAGTGATCTTTCGCACAGACCGGCAGCTTGTAAAATAAACAAGGGATAGTATTGCAATTAAAAACGATGTAAGCTTCATAATAAGTGTTGCAATGTAATTGTCCTTACCCGTTTTTGCAAAATCTCTTTACAATTTTTTCACAAATCAAGCAGAGAAACACCTGTGTGGATAAGTGAAATTATCAAACAAGCCAACTTGTTTGGATATTTGATGCGAAGTAGTCGATTAAAATTAAATATACTTAACCACAGAGTTGAAAGAGTAATACATTGAGTTACACAGAACAAATTTTAAACTCTGCAAAACTCTGTGAAATAACTCTGTGAACACTGTGGTAAATAAGTTATGATAATTTTGAGAGAATACTTAAAATTATTTTTTATTGAATGAATGATAATTATTTTTTTGTGTTGATTGAAGTACAGTGGTACAAGTGTGCGACGCAACCGCTGCTGATGAAAGTGCAAAAGTTTGGACAATAAAAAATAAAATGTGCTAAAGACTAAAAATTATTATGCCTGTATTTTCTCATTTACACGTTCACACACAATATTCGCTGCTTGATGGTGCTGCGGGAATTGACAGTTTATTTAAAAAAGCTGCCCGAAGCAATATGCCCGCCATTGCCATCACCGATCATGGCAATATGTTTGGCGCTTTCGAATTTGTTAAACAGGCATGGAAAAATACAAAAGTTGTTGGCAAGGATGAAAATGGAAATGATATTTTGGCACCTACTATCAAACCCATTGTCGGTTGCGAATTTTATGTGGTGAAAGACAGGCATGCCAAAGTGTTTACAAAAGACATGAAAGATGAAAGATTCCATCAGGTGTTGCTGGCAAAAAATAAAATCGGTTATCAGAATTTAATAAAACTCACATCGCTCGGATATATTGAAGGCATGTACAGCAAGTATCCGCGGATTGATAAAGAACTGATCGAAAAATATCACGAAGGATTAATTGCCACCACCTGTTGCCTGGGTGCTTATGTGCCGCAAACTATTTTACACGAAGGCGAAGCAAAAGCAGAGCAGGAATTTAAATGGTGGCTGGATCTGTTTGGCGAAGATTATTATATAGAAATGCAGCGCCACAATCTTAAAGAACAGGAAAAAGTAAATGAAACACTTTTAAAGTTCTCGAAGAAATATAATGTGCCCACCATTGCAACAAACGACAGTCATTATACCGAACGCGACGATTTTAATGCACACGATATCTTGTTGTGCATCAATACCGGCGAAAAGCAGGCCACACCGGGGTTTGATGATTTTGTGAATGATGAATTGCATGTAAAGAACCGAAGGTTTAAATTTCCCAACGACCAGTTTTATTTTAAAACAACTGAAGAGATGAACCAGCTCTTCAGCGATATTCCTGAAGCGATCGATAATACCAATGCCATTGTTGATAAGATTGAAATATTAAATCTGAAAAAAGATATTTTATTACCGGCATTCCCGATACCGAAAGAATTTAAAATTCATGCCGATGATAATTTGAATCAGTGGGAATATTTAAAACATCTTACTCAGGAAGGTGCCAAAAAAAGATATAATGATCTGACGCCTGAAATACAGGAACGGCTCGACTTTGAATTATTCACCATCAAAACGATGGGCTTTGCCGGATACTTTTTAATTGTGAGCGATTTCATCAGAGCAGGAAGAGAGATGAATGTGTTTGTGGGTCCCGGCCGTGGTTCTGCAGCGGGTTCGGTTGTTGCATTTTGTATCGGCATCACCAATATCGATCCCATAAAATATAATTTACTGTTCGAAAGATTTTTGAATCCCGATCGTAAATCAATGCCCGATATTGATACGGATTTTGATGATGAAGGCCGCCAGAAAGTAATTGATTATGTTGTTGATAAATATGGCAAGAACCAGGTGGCACAGATCATTACTTATGGCACGATGGCTGCCAAGAGCAGTATTAAAGATGTTGCCCGTGTGATGGATCTTCCATTGCCCGAAGCCAATGCATTGGCAAAGATGGTTCCCAATAAACCGGGAACAGAATTGCGTCGTGTTTTAAAAGCACCCCTGACAATTAAAGAAGGAGAAAAATCATTAGAAGAAAAAGAAGCTTATCAGGCTGATGATATTGAAAATATAAAACGCCTTCGCGAAATTTATAATGGTACCGATATCCGTGCACAGGTTTTAAAAGAAGCCGAACGTTTAGAAGGTTCGGTTCGTAACACCGGTATCCATGCAGCAGGAATTATCATTGCGCCGAAAGACCTGACAGAGTTGATTCCTGTGGCTACATCCAAAGAATCTGCTTTGTGGATGACACAAATTGAAGGCAATACCATCGAAGAAGCCGGTGTAATTAAAATGGACTTTTTAGGATTAAAAACTTTATCCATTTTAAAAACTGCGTTGGAACTCATCAAAGAAAATCATGGTGTTGAAATTGATATCGATAATATTCCTTTGGATGATGAAAAAACTTTTTATCTCTATCAGCGCGGCGAAACAAATGCAACATTTCAGTTTGAAAGTGTGGGCATGCAAAAATACCTGCGCGAATTAAAACCCGATAAGTTTGATGATCTGATCGCGATGAATGCATTGTATCGCCCCGGTCCTATCGCTTACATCCCAAGTTATATTGCCCGTAAATTAGGTAAAGAAAAAGTTGAATACGATATCCCCGAACTGGAAGAATATTTAAAAGATACGTATGGCATCACGGTTTACCAGGAACAGGTGATGTTGCTCTCTCAAAGTATCGGTGGTTTCAGCAAAGGCGATGCTGATGTGTTGCGCAAAGCGATGGGTAAAAAAGACCGCAAGACATTGGATAAAATGAAAAGCAAATTCATTGATGGTGCCATTGCAAAAGGCCATCCATCCGATAAATTAGAAAAAATATGGACCGACTGGGAAGCTTTTGCGCAATATGCTTTCAATAAATCGCACAGCACCTGTTATGCATTGGTGGCTTATCAAACAGGATATTTAAAAGCGCATTATCCTAGCGAATTCATGGCGGCTGTTTTAAATCATGCAGGCGATATTGATAAGATCACTTTCTTCATGGAAGAATGCAAACGCATGGGATTAAAAGTATTGGGGCCCGACATCAATGAATCGCTGAAAGGCTTTGCCGTAAACAAGAAAGCCGAGATACGTTTTGGTTTGGGCGGATTGAAAGGTGTGGGCGATAACGCTATCGAAAATATAATTAGCGAAAGAAATAAAGACGGACAGTATAAAGATATTTTTGATTTTATTAAAAGAGTAAATCAAAAATCAGTCAATAAAAAATCTTTGGAAAGTCTGGCTTACG
>JAGWPQ010000062.1 GCA_028877045.1 Bacteroidota bacterium
AACAATGGAAGATGCAAGCGCCGAAGATCTGGATTGGTTTTGGAGAGGATGGTTTTATGGCATCGATCCTGTTGATATTGCCATCGACACCGTTAAACATGCAGTGTTTGATGCCGATGCAGTTGCAACTGCACCCGCAAATAATGGCGGAAGAAGAGGAGGTCTTGGTGGTGAACGTAAATTAGATAAGCCGGCTATCCCGATGTTTGATGATATTTCGAAGATCAGAAACCGAGAAGATAAAAAAATAGTTTTTGCAACCGATGCCGATACTTCGTTGCATGATTTTTATTGGAAATACGATCGCGGCATTATTCCTTACGATTCAACCATAAAAATAACTGCGCCTTCATTTGGTGGTACTCCGGAACCATTGTCTGCCGAAGAAAAAGCAAAATATAAAGATGTAAATTTGTATGAAATAACTTTCAGCAATAAAGGTGGCCTGGTGATGCCGATCATTGTTCAGTTTACTTTCGAAGATGGTACTTCTGAAATTGAAAGGATACCTGCACAGATCTGGCGCAAGAACGAAAACAAAGTGACCAAAGTTTTCTTAACGCATAAAAAAGCAACAAGCATTTTGCTGGACCCTTTAAAAGAAACTGCTGATATAAATACCGATAATAACAGTTGGCCAAAAGTAGAGGAGCCTTCAAAATTCCAGTTGTTTAAAGCAAATAATTTCAACAGAAGAAATCCTGCCGGTGCAGCAAACCCGATGCAGAAACTAAATAAATAAAAAGGTAAAACCCGAAGTAAGAAGGCCGCCTGGATTAATTCAGGTGGCTTTTTTTATATAGTTTTTTTATTGAACTGGCTTTAGATTTTCATGGCATCGCCTGTTGCGTCGCACACTTGTACGTTCTGTATTTTAATCAATTTTTATTTCGTTGGTGAAAACACCGACTAAGGTGAAACTGCTCAATAAAGAACAAAGCGTACAAGTGTGCGACGCAACCAAAGCTCCACAAAGCTTTGCAGCCGGTAAACAAAAAATTAATATCCCGTACTTCCGTCGCGGATCTTGATACTTTTTTTCTTTGAATTCTTTTTATCGAAATCCTGTATCTGTTTGGGCTTTGCAATAATGTGCTTTTGTTGGGTCGTGTCTTTTGCAGCAGCAACAACAGTTTTATTGATAAGTGCAGCAGGATTATACAAAGAATCCAATAAATAAGTTTCTGTTTTTACAGGGGCAGGGTTGCCGGGCTGATAATATTTCCATTCGCCATGCTTCATGCTGTAGGCTTCAACTTTAATTATTTTCTTTTCGAATTTGTCGGGATCATCAACATCAGCAACTTCAATGGTATCGTACTTTTTAGAAGGATCAACAGCAAGCCAGCTTTCTTCGTGTTCCGGTTCGTTCTGGTAAAAATATAATTGTTTGCCATCTTTATTATTCCACTTATAATTTTCAATGGCAATTAAATCGCCCATTAAATTATATCTGCGCCAGCGGCCTTCTTTCAAATTGTTTTTAAAAATACCTTCTTCTTCAAAGCCGGGCTCGCCGCGCAATTCTTCTACACGCACCACCCATTTGCCTTGTTTTTTATTGTTAAAGTCGGTACAATTCAATGTATCACGGTTTGATGTAAGTCGGTATGTTTTGCATTGTGCATAAGAATTTTGCACAATCAAAATCAGAAATAAAAAAAGCAAACGCATATAATAATGTTTGTAAAGAAAACTGTTGATACAAATTTCATTGAATTAAAGCAATTAAGGCGATTGTTATTTCCAATTTCTTCATAAAATATCAGGAAGATCCCGCCATTGTTGGTCGCCAACCATAACTGTTCGGAAGATATCAAAACCTTACCACATGTCGCTCCTATGGAGCTTATATATTCGTTATTGAATGTTTTTGCTATAAACATATTGCTCCTAACGGAGCAAATAATGCCGTAGGCATGAAATATTAATAGTAAAAAACAACTGTAATTTCTCAAAGCCCCGGCGGG
>JAGWPQ010000640.1 GCA_028877045.1 Bacteroidota bacterium
CAACTTCAATATAACTTAATCCGCGAACACCAACATCGATGGAAGGTGTGTCCATGCTTAACATGGAAGTATCGCTGATCAATATAACATCGGCTTTTAATAATTCTTTATTTGCTTTTACAAACTTTGCCAAATTAGGACTGCCAATCTCTTCTTCACCTTCAATAATAAATTTAATGTTGGTTGAAAGCGTATTTGTTTGTACCAATGTTTCCAATGCTTTTACATGCATGAAGAATTGGCCTTTATCATCGGCCGAACCACGTGCAAAAATTTTTCCATCTTTGATTATCGGCTCAAAAGGCCCGCTGTGCCAGAGTTCCAGCGGATCGGCAGGTTGCACATCGTAATGGCCGTACACCAACACTGTTGGCTTCGATGCATCAATAAATTTTTCGCCGTACACAACCGGATGGCCTTCGGTTGGATAAACAGTTACGGTATCTGCACCCGCAGCGAGAAAATGTTGTTTAACAGATTCGGCGCAACGCATCATATCTTCTTTGTGTTCGCTTCTTGCGCTGATGCTTGGAATACGCAACAATTCCAATAATTCGTTTAAAAATCTTTCTTTGTTTTTTTCCTGATAATCTTTCCAGACTTGCATAATCGGTGTTTTAATTTATAAAGAATAAAATTAGTCAAATACGATTGTTTTATTTCCGTTCACAAAAACTTTATCATCCAAAACAATTTGCAATGCGTTAGAGAGAACATATTTTTCAATGTCTTTTCCCGATAAAGCCATTTGAATGGCATCTTGTTTATGATCGACCGCAATGGTATTTTGAGAAATGATCGGACCTTCATCCAATTGATCATTTACAAAATGAGCAGTTGCGCCGATTATTTTCACACCCCGCTCAAATGCCTGCCGGTAAGGGTTTGCGCCGATGAACGCAGGTAAAAACGAATGATGGATATTAATGATTTTATTTTCGTACTGGCGAATAAAATCGGAAGATAATATCCGCATATATTTTGCCAGCACAATATAATCGGGCGAATAACGGCTGATGATTTTCAGTATTTCGGTTTCGTGTTCAGTTCTCGACACATCTTTGTGCGATACAAAATGAAAAGGAATATTATATTTTTCAACGTATTCATTCAGACTATCATAATTGCTGATCACTGCCAGAATGTTTGCGTTCAGCTCATTAAAATAAGCCCGTATTAAAAGTTCGCTTAAACAATGATGTTCTTTTGTAACAAGAATAACAATATTTTTTTTCTGTTTTTTTGAAAGGCGGATATTGGCATTTACCGGAAGTACTTTTTTTAATTCAGACATCAATTCTTCGGTATTACTCTGTCCCGACAATTCGCTTCGCATGAAAAAATGTTTGTCTTCCTGCGAAACATATTCATCGTTTCTGATGATGTTGAATTGATGCAGAAAAAGTACAGATGTAATTTTATAGATGAGCCCCTTCTCGTCGTTGCAATCAATTAATAAAGTAAAAATCTCTTCCATTTCAAGGTTGTGAAAAGCAAATATAAATCTTAAACAAACTAAAGAGTAGCGTTATGTTTTTGATTGGTGATGATATTTTTTAAGGTCCATTCTATTCGGTGTGTAAAAGGATGTTGCCGTTTTTCGCAATCGTTTTTCGAACAAATACTGCAACTGAAAGGCAAACAGCCGTCGGTATGAACAAATGATTCAATCGAGTCGGCAAAAGTACTGGTAATGATTTTTCCCAATGCATCCACTTCATTATGCGCTTCATGAACATTTATATACCAGGGCACGGTTAAATGACAATCAATGTGCAATGTGCTGCCGTATTTAATTACACGAAGATTATGAATGTCGATCCAGTTGTCTCTCCTGTTGGCATTTAATACAGCAACAAATTTTTTGATCAGGTCCATGTCGGCTTCATCCATTATGCCTGCCAGCGATGAACGCAATATTTTATAACCGTTATAAATAATAAGGATACTTAATAAAGCGGCAATTAATTTATCTAACCAATATAATTGTGTGAAGAGGATGATCAATAATCCCCCAATTACACCAATGGTCGAATACGTATCGATTTGTAAATGTCTTCCGCTTGCCTGTAATGCCAGCGAATTATTTTTCTTTCCAAGTTTAAAGCAGATGGAACCCGCTACATAATTGACAACCGCAGTTACAGCAACCAAAATTAGACCTGTATCTAGTTTTCCGATTGGACTTTTTGTAATAATGTTTTGAATCGTTTCGTAAACAATAAAAAAACCTGCTGCAATAATTAACGAACCTTCGGCTGCGGCCGAAACAAACTCGGCCTTACCATGACCGTATGGATGTTCGATATCTCTTGGTTTGGCAGCAACATACAAAGAAAATAAACCAATGAAACCTGCCAGCATATTCACAATGCTTTCTAAAGCATCCGATAAAATTGCTAAAGAATTAGTAAAATAATAAGCAATAATTTTCACAACAAATAATATCACACTCAGCATTGTGATCCATAACTGCAATCGAAAATTTTGTTGCCCTTTTTGCAAGAATTATTTTTTGAGTACCAAATGTAAAACTTAAATCAACTCAACCTTATAAGTAATATCGCAATGCTTTTTCAGCATGGCCGAAACGCCGCAATATTTTTCGTGCGACAATTCAACAG
>JAGWPQ010000641.1 GCA_028877045.1 Bacteroidota bacterium
ACAAGTTGACATGATAGCGAATGATATTTTTGACGGAAGAAAATAAAACTGATCTGTTCTTTTTTTTATCTGCATTACCTTTGCAGCATAATACAAATTATGCCTGCGGAAACATGGTTTAAAGATTGGTTCAGTTCGCCTTATTATCATTTGCTTTATCAGAACAGAGATGATAGTGAAGCATTCGATTTTTTAAAAAGATTGATCGATCATTTGCATCCGCAACCGGGTTCAACCATGCTTGATGTGGCTTGCGGAAAAGGCAGGCACAGCAAAGCTTTGGCCGAAATGGGTTTTGATGTTACGGGCATCGATATTTCATTCCCGTCGATAGAAGAAGCAAAAGAATCGGAAAACAATTCGCTGCATTTTTATCAGCATGATATGCGTTTGCCTTTTTGGATAAATTATTTCGATTATGCTTTTAATTTTTTTACAAGCTTCGGATATTTTAAAACAAGACGTGAACACGACAATGCGATACGAACCATTGCGCAAAGCTTAAAACCCAACGGTATTTTTGTGATCGATTATCTGAACGTGCACCATGCCGAAAATACTTTAGAGAAAATATGCAGTAAAGAAATTGATGGTATTCATTTTCATGTAACCAAATGGTTTGATGAAGATCATTTTTATAAACAGATTCAGATAACTGATGCAATAACCCATTCGCTGAAACATTTATTTACCGAACGTGTTGCAAAATTTTCCCTGGGCGATTTTATCGATATGCTGGCATACCAACACATGCAGGTGCAGGAAGTGTTTGGTGATTATCAATTGGGCAATTATGATATTCAAAGATCACCGAGAATGATCATCGTTGCAAAGAAGGTGTAACAGGAATTATTTTTCTCTGCGTCGAATCCAAAAAAGATTTATTTGTTTCGGGTTTTAATAATTTGAAATGATATTCTTCATTATTATTTTGAAGAGGGAACTCATTCTTATGTTCATTCAATTGTTTCAATAAAAAAGGAGAGACAGCGTTTAGTTTATAATCATCCATTGCATTTGGAATGCTTTCATGAAAGGTATTATCTGGTTTTAAAGCGATCATATTATCAGGTTCGCTTTTATATAAATCAAATCCTTGCCCGTTATTGCCAATCTTTCCAGACCTTAAAACAATCCCTTTCATTGCATTTGACATTTGATCGATAGTATTCTTATTGAGATTGATCGAAACCTTTGGTGGTTGTATATTCAGGATATTATTTTGTGCGGCAGCTTGCAATGAAAACAAAATGGCAATAAGCAGGAATGTGTTTCTCATAACCACAGGTTTTAAGGTATGATGAAATTACTTCATTTCTTTTAAAAATGACAGGGAGGAATGTTAAAGTTTACCTCACCCTCCCGTCCCTCTCCTGGAGGAGAGGGAAGCTACATTCCGTTAAACGATTTAGTTTTTATTTTTTTAGTTTTATAACGCGAATTTTGGCGAATTACACGAATTAACTAATCTGTTATTAAGATTTTGACTGAACGATTCAGTTTTTTAGTTTTTATTCTTTAGTTTTTCAATTCAATTTCATTTTTCATTTTATATTTTTACTCTAAATGCAGCAATATTTACTTTCGTTAAGTTTTTGGGAAAAGCTTTGGTTGTGGATCAATCAAAGAGATACCTGGCTTTTTCTGCAGATCAATTCGGTATGGACCAATTCATTTCTGGATTCGGTTTTACCATGGTGGCGCAATGCAAATACATGGATACCCTTGTATCTTTTTATGATCTTATTTCTCGCCATCAATTTCAAAAACAAAGCATGGTTCTGGATATTGTTTGCTGTGATCAATGTGGTGCTTACTGATCAAACAAGCAGTCACTTGATTAAAACTTTTATTCAGCGGCCAAGGCCCTGTGCCGATGATTTTTTACAGTTTCATGTTCGCTTATTATTAGATCATTGTTCGGGTGGATATAGTTTTACCTCATCTCATGCAACCAATCATTTTGGTTTCGCTGTTTTTGTTTTTGTAACATTGAAAGATGTTTTAAAACAATGGAAATGGCTATTCATTTTTTGGGCAGCAACGGTAAGTTACGGAC
>JAGWPQ010000642.1 GCA_028877045.1 Bacteroidota bacterium
CCGTTTCATCCAAGGTTGATGGAATTACTTTGAAATCCAAATTAATCTGTTTAAGTAGTTCCGAGCGTCGTGGTGAGGCAGAAGCTAAAACAATCTCTCTCATAAACTCTTTTCCTAATTAATAAACTCACACCTATTATAACCATAGCGTATTTTATTTTCAACATAAAAAAACATGATTCCTTTTTTTATTACATAAGATTACATAATAAATCCGCTTTCTTTGATTTGAGATATCAATGCTTCGTTTGAATGATGCCCCGCCATCAATCCCGAAATCGCTGCAAACACAGCCATGAATGCAGTTGAGATGGCAACATACATCAGCCAGCCTGATTCTTTTTTTTCTTCTTTCTTAAGCTCCTCTTCTACTTTTTCCTGAATCGTTTCGTGCAAATGTTCGGTTGGTATTTCTATTTCTTCCATAGCAAAAAGTTTTTTAAATATACAAACTTGGACTTTACAGAAAAAAATAATTGCCCCGATTTTCATCAATCATAAAATAGATTTCTAATTACTTGAGTATATTTAAAGCTTATAAAATTACCGGATATGAAAAAATATTTGATTCTTGTTTTACTTGTTTGTTTTTGGTTTTCAGATTATGCGCAAACAGATACGTTTTCCATTTACAAAAAAACAAGTGTGATGATTCCGATGCGTGACGGTACAAAACTTTTTACAGTCATTCTTTCGCCGGTAAATCATTCTCAACCATTACCAATATTAATTCAACGAACACCCTACGGTGCCGATATTCCTGTAAAGGATGGAAACAGTTTTAATATTAAGTATTCAAGATTTACCGTATTGGGGAAAGGTGGTTACATTTTTGTTTTGCAGGATATCCGCGGCAAATACAAAAGCGAAGGTGTTATGCAAATACACCAGCCCATCATTCATGTAAAAGAAAAAGGGAAAATTGATGAAAGCACCGATACTTACGATACTGTTGACTGGCTCGTAAAAAATATAGCCAACAACAATGGCAAGGCAGGTATTTACGGAATTTCTTATCCGGGATGGTTGGCATTAGTTGCTGCGGTTGATCCGCATCCTGCGCTGAAAGCCTCGTCGGAACAGGCTTGTATGGGAGATCTGTTTTTGGGTGATGACTTTCATCATAATGGCGCGTTTCGTTTAAGTTATGGAATGGAATACAGCTATGAAGTTGAAAATGATAAAACAACCGACAGCGATTTTCCTTTTCCGCAATATGATTTGTTTGACTGGTATGTGAAATTAGGTTCGCTTAACAATGTGAATGAAAAATATTTGCATAATAAAATTCCTACATGGAATAATTTTGTACAACATCCAAACTATGATTCCTTCTGGCAAAAAAACTCAACATTAAATTATGTTACACATCCTGAAATCCCGATGCTGCACGTAGGCGGTTATTTTGATCAGGAAGATTTGAATGGTCCGCAATTAATGTATGCAGCCATGGAAAAGAAAGATACTTTCAACAGAAATTTTATTGTGCTAGGTCCCTGGAATCATGGCCAATGGGCAAGACCCAATGCCGATAGTTTAGGTAAGATTTCTTTTGAAAGCAATACTGCTGCATGGTTTCAGGATTTACAAAAATCATGGTTCGATTATTGGCTGAAAGGATTTGGTGACGGAAAATTCAGCGAAGCAAATTGTTTTCAAACAGGAACCAATATCTGGAAGAAATACAATACCTGGCCACCAAAAGAAGTAACGACAGAAAATTTATACGCAGCAAAAAATAATTCGGCGTCATTCATCAAACCTAATACTGATAAGGGTTCTGTAAGTTATATCAGCGATCCAAATAATCCTGTTCCTTACAGAACATTGCCCATTGAAGCAACTTATGGTACCGGTAGCCGATGGAGGCAGTGGCACGTGGAAGACCAGCGTTTTGTTTATTCACGACCCGATGTAATTAGTTTTACGGCTGATTCGCTGAAAGAAGATATAACTGTTACCGGAAAAATTACCGCACATGTTTTTGCAAGCACTACCGGAACAGATGCCGACTTTATTGTTAAACTAATTGATGAATATCCTGCGTTTGATAAGAGTTTGTCGATGAGCAATTATCAGTTGCCTGTTGCAATGGAAGTTTTCAGAGGAAGATTCAGAAAGAGTTTTACAAGACCGGAGCCTTTTGTTCCCGGTAAAGTTGAAGAGATCGTGATCGATCTCCATCAAATTAATCACACATTTAAAAAAGGACACCGATTAATGATACAAATTCAGAGTACATGGTTTCCGGTGATTGACAGAAATCCGCAAAAATTTGTATCGAATATTTTTGAAGCGAAAGAATCCGATTTTATCAAAGCGGTGCATACCATCTACTTCACTCAAAAATATCCCACACACATAGAATTACCTGTGATGAAACAATAAGAAGCATAAACAAACGTTTTAATTAGAATTTAAGCCGAAAACGCAAGTATATCCGGCAAAAAACTGAAACTTGTTTAATTTTAGTCCGAAATTCTGACAATATGAACCGTTTGTTTTTATGTTTTTTAATTGTTGTATCGGTGTTTTCTGTTGCATGCAGGCATCATAAAAAGATACAAATGCCGATCAAACCGGTAGAGATTGTAAAGCCTGTTGAAACACCCGATACAAATACCTATGTTCCTTTTACAAAAGATCTATTTAACAGACTAAAAGCTTATAATATTGACGTAAAAAAAGTACAGTTTTTTGTAGATCAGCAAATGGTATTGAACAGATATATTGATGTGAATAAAGCCGAATTAAAATCAGGTGTTGTAAAATTTGTAAACGGAAGATATACTAATGAAATTGTTATTCCAGCTTTAACTCCTTGTGTTATTGATTCGATAGACGCGGATGGTTTTAGAGTAAGTTTTGAAAAAGGAAGTTATAATGTCTTTAAATTCATCAATAACAAATATTCTCCCGACTTCTTTATTTTCTCCGGAAGTAATTGGAAAGATGGTACTGCAGAAGTTTATTACGACCGTCAGGTATATCGTGTAAGCTGCGGAACCTGTTCGAGTGTTTCGGAAGTTAAACTGATGGTTAAACAGAGTGATATGGATAAAAGCGAAACCAAAACAAAAGTATTAACCGGAAGAAAGGTGGATTTCTAAAAAATCCTTTACCCCATACTAAAGTAATCTTCAATCAAATAAAAAATCCTGCGTAATGCAGGATTTTTTATTGAATATGATTTATCTGAAGATAATTATTGTTTTACTTTAAATTCTACTCTTCTGTTTGCCGCCTTTCCTTTCGCAGTTTTATTATCACCAATAGGATTAGCATCGCCATAACCGGTTGCGGTTAGTCTTGCAGCATCCACACCTTTTTTTACCAAATAAGCTTTAACTGCATCAGCTCTTTTTTGAGACAATGCTTTATTTTTATCGGCTTTGCCGATGTTATCTGTATAACCATCAACTAAAATATTTAATGATGGATGTTCAGATAATATCTTAGCGCCATTATCCAATTCGGCACTTGCAACTTTAGTTAAAACAGCACTTCCTGTTAAGAATTGAACATTTTCAGCTTTAAAATTAAAGTCTTTCAATTCTGGACAGCCATGGTTTGAAGCTGGTCCTTTTTCAGTCGGACATTTATCTTCTTCATCATTAACGCCGTCACCATCTGTATCAGGTACCGGACAACCCTGATAACGGGCTACACCGGGAACAGTTGGGCATTTATCTTCTTCATCATTAATTCCGTCCTTATCAGTATCAGGAATTGGACAGCCTTGGTATTTTGCAGTTCCTTTTTCTGTGGGGCATTTATCGTTTTCATCGTTGATCCCATCACCATCAGTATCTGGAATCGGGCAACCATCATACTTAGCGATGCCCGGAACAGTTGGGCATTTATCTTTACTATCTACAATTCCATCACCATCAGTATCTTTTTCAACTGGTGGCGGAGGTGGAGGTAATGGAGCAAGTTTTACTTCTTTCTTATCAGTTAAAGGAGATGAAAAACCTATTTTATATTGAAAATTATAATTGGTCATTTCAGTAATGCGCAGATTGTATAAACATTCTAAATGAATGAATGTACCCTCACCTATTGCAAATTGAAGACCACCACCTACAGGAACAAATGCTCCAAAATAGGTGCCGCCCAACATCGATACACCCACACCTGTGCTTAGATATGGGTCAACAATATAATTATCAGGCAATAATTTAAAATTTAATCCCGCAGTTGTTTCCAATAAAAATTTATCACCACTGGATGTGGTACCATCATAAAAAGGATATGTCAAAAATGATGAATTTAAACTGGCAGTGAAATCAATATAATCAGTAAGCCCCTGATAATACTGCAAACCCATACCCGGTTTCATAGTATTAAGTGTAGGCCATTTATCTCTTAGCACTATTCCTAAAGAATTGTGACCAAGTAAATCTGCCGCAGTAAAATCTTTCAAGAAAAAATTAATGCCAAGTGTTGGCCTTTTCTTTAAGCTTCCGGATGACACCTGACTAAAAGAAGTTACAGCTATCGCTGCAACTATTAAAAATAATAGAACTTTCTTCATAAGTAGTTTTTTTGAGTTCAACAAAAATACAGGCTGATTTTGATTTTATGAAAATTAAGATTTCTTTAATAATTCACATTTTTTAATCATTTTGCGAATTAGGGATTTCTTCCACTTTTACCCGCGTCAATCCTCTGCTGATAAAGCCCAATTCTTTTGCTGCTGATCTGCTTAAATCTATCACTCTGCCCCTTTTCGCCATCCGGACATGCATGTGATCATTGATTCTAACTTTTATTGATTTATTGTTTCTCAAATTGGTTACCCTAACCCAGGTATTCAAAGCAAAATGATTACTTGCTCCCGAAAATTTGCTGTTTCTGTAAGTTTCACCGGTAGATGTTTTAGTTCCGTCAAGATTTGTACTGTAAAAGCTTGCAATACCTATAACCGTTTTTGGTTTGTATAAAGTACTTGTATCCTTTTGTGCCTTGGCACAAATGCTGAACGCCATTATCAAAACAACACTAATTATCTGCTTCATACCAAACGAATTTGTAATTTGAACCAGCAATCAATTAAAACCATAATGAAAAATAAACAAAGAGTTTGGATAAGCCTAATATTTTCTGTTTTTGTTATTACCAATTCATGTAATGCACAACAAAATAATTTAATAAACAATGAATATAAACTTACAGAAATAAATAATTTAAAAACTTTCGAATCCTTATCAGAATTGGATTCTAACAAAAACATGATCGATCTTGACAAAAGGATCAAAAACCTTATCATTGACCCGCGTTATGCTTCTGTGAACAATTTCATGCATCGCGAAATGTATCCTTCTAAAACCAATTTTAGTTTTTTACGGCTTCCTGTTGCGAAAGCTTTAAATCAGGTTCAGGAAAAACTAAAACAAAAAGGATTGGGATTAAAAATATTTGACGCATACCGGCCTTATGATGTAACTAAAAAATTCTGGGAACTGGTTCATGACGAACGTTATGTTGCCAATCCTGCAAAGGGAAGCGGACACAATCGCGGGATCGCTGTAGATCTTACCATCATTGATCTGCAAACAAAACAGGAATTAAATATGGGAACTGATTTTGATAATTTTTCCGATTCAGCACATCATAGTTTCACTAATTTCTCTCAACAAATTTTAGACAACCGAAAACTATTGACACAAACAATGCAACAATTTGGATTCATTCCGCTCGAAACTGAATGGTGGCATTACAGTTGGCCAAATGCAGAGCGCTTCGAAATATTAAATCTCAGTTTTAAAGAATTAAAAAAAATAAGTAATTAAAATTCTTCAGCCACTTTTTTAAACTTCTCTGTTTTTTCATCGGCAGTAATATCTTCATGACTGCGGATCTGTATCTGCACATTCGAGATCCATTCTTTACAACCTTTCGCATACAAATGTTCATTCACATCATGGATCACTTGCATCACTGCATCATACTTGCCTTCGATCACTGTTGAAAAAGCACCTACTTCATATTTGATTCCCGATTGCTCGATAATTTCAATCGCATCATCCACCCAATCATACGGATGCTTATCCTGAACGATCGGTACGACCTGAATAGAAGCATTAATTATAAATGAATGC
>JAGWPQ010000643.1 GCA_028877045.1 Bacteroidota bacterium
AAGCATTGGATTTGGTTGACCATACTTCGCCTTATGCTTTAACCGGTGCAGTAATTGCGCGTGACAGAGATGCAATTGAATTGGCAACAAATAAATTAAGAAATGCAGCCGGTAATTTTTATATCAATGATAAACCTACCGGTGCAGTGGTTGGCCAGCAACCCTTTGGTGGCGCACGTTCCAGCGGCACCAACGATAAAGCAGGAAGCATATTAAATTTATACCGCTGGTTAAGTGCAAGAACAATTAAAGAAACATTTAATCCACCAACCGATTATAAATATCCTTTTTTACTGGAAGAATAAATGATGATTTATGTAATGCAGTTGAAGTGTGTCCCAAAGGGATTCCTTTGGAACGACGCAACGAAGATGCCATGAAACACTACTGCCGGTTACAAAAAAATTATCACAAATTATTTACGATGTAAAAAAATTTTATGCAATATGCCAAACCTCTAACGGCAGAAGATAAGCTTGAATTAGAAAAGCTGTATGAAAAAATCCAGTCGAAAACTGCAACAGTATTGGGTTATCCGGTTGCAATGGATTTTGATTACAGTGAACTGTATCGTTTTTTAAAATTTCCGATCAATAATATCGGCGATCCGTTTATTGAATCAACGTATGGTATCGGAACAAGAGAAATGGAACGTGAAGTATTGGATTTTTTTGCCGAATTGTTCAGGGCCGAAGAAAATGAATGGTGGGGTTATATTACCAATGGCGGTTCTGAAGGAAACATGTATGGATTATATCTTGCCCGTGAAATATTTCCAAAGGCGATGGTTTATTATTCTGAAAGTACGCATTACAGTGTTCAGAAAAATTTGCATTTACTGGACATGCCCAATATTGCCATCAGAACACAGGAAAACGGCGAGATAGATTATAACGATTTGCACGACACCATCAGGATGAACAGGAACATGCCTGTTGTTGTGTTTGCCAATATTGGCACAACCATGACAGAAGCAAGAGATGATGTAAAAAAGATCAGAGATATTTTTAAAGACCTTGCTATTCATCATTGTTATATTCATGCAGATGCAGCACTGTCGGGCGCTTACAGTCCGTTTGTAGATCCGCGTCCTGCATTTGATTTTGCCGATGGTGTAGATAGTATTGCGGTGAGCGGACATAAATTTTTGGGTTCTCCTATTCCGTGTGGAATTGTATTGGCTAAAAAAACGCATCGAGATCGTATCGCAAATTCGGTTGCATACATTGGTACTGCCGATACAACGATAAGCGGTTCACGCAATGGCATCACACCATTATTTTTGTGGTATACAATTAAAAGATATGGCATCGAAGGTTTAAAATTAAGAACAGAAAAATGTTTGCAGGTTGCTGCATATGCGATGGAAGAATTAAATAAAATCGGGTTGCACGCATGGCGAAATACCAATGCCATCACTGTTGTTTTTTCCGAAATAAATAAATCGCTTCAATTAAAATGGCAATTAGCATCGGATAATGGGAACACGCATCTGATCTGCATGCCGGGCATTTCGAAAGAAAGGATCGATCTGTTGATAAAAGATATCCTGGGTACAAAAAATTGAATTTAATGTTTCAGAAATTGTTGATGATGGTTGATAATTAAAAATAGACCGATGAAAAAATCATTCTTCCTTATTTCAGCACTTTGTTTTATAGTTTGTACTTCATTTGGTGATGATACAATTAAAATAAAGAAAAAAGTAATTGTTGTCTGGCAACCATCACATCAAACTGATACAGGGAAAGATTTCAGCGAAGCTGAAACATGTAATGCGATTGTTGAGGCAGCGATGAAAATAAAACCTCATTTCAAAGAATATAAAGTGTGGAGCATAGGGAATGAAAATGTTCATCACTCCAATGTTGGCAGCAATACAAAAATCGAACATACTTCAG
>JAGWPQ010000644.1 GCA_028877045.1 Bacteroidota bacterium
TATATAGAAGGTATTGATCAGAATACTTACAGGTCAGTATCATCATTATTACATCAATACAAGATGGCAAGGGTTGAAAACGGCAATATCAGTGTTGCAATTGGTAACATTGTTTTTTATACCGTGAACGGTAAAACCTATGCAAAAGCCAAACCCACGTTCCGTAAAAGAAAAAAGAACGAACTTCTAAGTCCGCAGGTACAACAACTCAGCACAGCAAGTTATTACGGAACACCGGTGCTCAATCAAAAGAACAGATCAGCACGATAATGCCGCAAAGCGGCATCCAATCCGTTATCATCCGTACATTCCGTGTCATCTGTGTTCCATTGGCTTTGAAACTAAAATAATTTATATTTAATTATGACGAAGTACTTAAAATCAATGTGATTGAAGTTACACATTGCATTTTTCAGTTACTATAATTTCGGGATCTTAAATAGTTTCGAATGAAAGAAATATGGGATCAACGGTATGATACAGACGAGTATGTTTATGGTATAAAATCAAACTCATTTTTTGCTGAACAATTGAACAAGCTTTCTCCCGGTTCAATTATACTTCCCTGCGAAGGAGAGGGCAGAAATGCAGTTTTTGCTGCATCAACAGGTTGGAAAGTAATTGCTTTCGATCAAAGCACATCAGGAAAAACAAAAGCATTAAAACTTGCTGATGAAAATAAAGTTGCAATTGATTACAGGATATGCGATGCATTGGATTTTTCGGTTGCGGAAAACAGCATCGATGTTGTTGCTTTTATTTATGCGCATTTCCCTGAAACAACACGTAAAAAAGTCCATGAAAATGCAATGAAATGGCTGAAGCCCGGAGGAAAAATAATTATCGAAGCTTTCAATAAAAATCAATTAAAAAATAGTTCGGGCGGACCAAAAGATATTTCTTTGTTATATTCTGAAGAAATGCTGAGAGAAGATTTTAGTTTACTGAAAATTGAGTTACTTCAATCATTCGAAATTGAATTGCAGGAAGGAAATTTGCACAAAGGGAATGCCGATGTGATCAGGTTTGTTGGCAAGAAATAAACAATCATTCATTAACAGGTATTTTTTAACTCTTTAATCGTATAAAATGAAAAAAATTTATTCAGGTTTACTGATGTTTATTCTATCATCATCAATTATTGCATGCAGCAATGATAATAATACTAAACTTACTGACGAAGAGTCGGATACTACAATTTTATCGGCCAAAGAATTTCAGAAAGAAATTGCAAAAGCAGATGTGCAAATATTAGATGTAAGAACTATGCAGGAATACCAATCGGGACATATCAAAAATGCTTTGCTGGCCGACTGGACCAATATGGATGAATTTGTTTACAGAACACAGTCGTTAGACAAATCAAAACCGGTTTACACATATTGTTTAAGCGGTGCAAGAAGTGCAAGAGCCGCACAATGGTTAAGAGAAAAAGGCTTTAAAGTATATAACCTTGCCGGCGGCATTGCCGCATGGAACAGAGAAGGTTTGCCATTGGATGGTGTTACAAACGATGTGAAACAAATTTCTTTAAAAGAATATCAGTCATTGATTCCTGCCAATAAAACTGTTTTGGTTGATATCAGTGCAACATGGTGCCCGCCGTGTAAAAAGATGGAACCGGTTATAGATTCATTGAAGAAGATGCAGGCGAATAATTTTTCAGTAATCAAGATCGATGGCGGCGAACAAAATAATATTGTCCGCTCTTTAAATGTTACAGCCTTCCCAACTTTTATTGTGTATAAAAACGGAAAAGAGATCTGGAAAAAAGACGGCATCGTTAGTATTGCTGAGCTTTCATCAGAATTAAACCTGCATCAGAATTAATTTTTTCTTTTCAGTCCCTACTGAAATAGTCATGAAATTTAATCAGTGACTTGAGTCACTGATTAAATTATTTTCAGCGGCCAACTTTGCATTATAAAAAAATAAAAAAATGAAAGAATTATTAAGCAATCCCCAAACATCAATTCTTGATGTAAGAACAGCAATGGAGTTTGAAATGGAACATATCAACGGAGCAAAAAATATTCCGGTAAACGAAATTCAGTTTCGGTTGGATGAGATAAAAAACTTATCGCAGCCAATAGTTGTTTATTGTTTGTCGGGAGGCAGAAGTGCAATGGCAGCAAGCATTTTAAAACAAGCCGGTATTAATGAAGTTTATAACGGCGGGGGCATCAGCAATATAAAACATGTACTTTACAACTAATTTAAACCATGCTGCAAACATTATTACGCAACTGGACCGCAATGCGGTTGATACGATTGGTATTGAGTGTGATCATTATTGCTCAATCTATTGCAGCGAATGATACGGCAATGACATTTGCCGGAATATTTCTACTATTGACTGCAATTGCAAATATTGGATGTTGCGGCTCGAATGGTTGTACAACTTCGGCCTATAAAAAAACAGACCCAACTAAAAAAGATCAACCCGTTACTTATGAAGAAGTTGTTTAACGAAAATAAATTATACATTTTTGGTGCCATTACCGGTGCCATTGGTGGATTTATGTACTGGAAATTTGTTGGCTGCAGCAGCGGCACATGTATGATAACATCGAGCCCTAGAAACAGCACGCTTTATTTTGCTATGATGGGTGCCATATTTTTTGGCATGTTCAAAAAAGAAAAACAAAGAGCAGAATAATTAATCCTGCTCTTTGTTTTTTTATGACTTATTTCTACTACTGTTTATTTTATTTCGTCATTTGCATTTACAATAACACTGTCGCCCGTATGTAATAAACCAAACACTTCAA
>JAGWPQ010000645.1 GCA_028877045.1 Bacteroidota bacterium
ACAATGATCATCGATTTTGGTTGTTGCGGCAAAACCATTGCATCGCGGTAACCAATGATTTTTTTACCATCAATTGGTAAGTTGGGCAATTGTTTGGCACGGCCACCGGTTGCAATAATTATATTTTTTGCTTCTACAATTTGTTTGCTTCCATCAGCAACTGTTACTTCAACCTGGCCTTTTGCTTTTATTTTTCCATAACCCATTATCACATCTATTTTATTCTTGCGCATCAAAAACTGAACACCTTTGCTCATCTTATCGGCCACACCACGACTGCGTTTGATCACAGCGCCAAAATCGGCTGTACCGCTTGCATTAATTCCGTAAGCAGCACTATGTTTCATGTATTCGAACACATTGGCACTTTTAATTAATGCTTTGGTTGGGATACAACCCCAATTCAAACACACACCACCCAAACTTTCTTTTTCAATGATTGCCACTTTAAATCCTAATTGAGAAGCACGGATGGCAGCAGGATAACCACCGGGACCGCTTCCTAAAACAATTACGTCATATGCCATAAAAAATACGATTTAAGATTTTTGATTTACGATTCATTCAAACGAACTGCGAAAATACTTGCAAAAAATTAAATAGAGAAAAGAATGATGTTTCGAGCTGCGGTAATTCTGTTAAACTGCCGTGAAGTCTGTACTGAGCTTGTCGAAGTATCGCACTCTTCAACGCTTTGTTCTTTATTCGTCAAATAAAATTTTATTACACGAATTTTTGCGAATTACACGAATTAAAATTTATACTCGATAAAAGGTTTCGACAAGCTCCTGACATTTCATTCAACGATTTAGTTTTTCTTTTTTAGATTTTAGTTTTTATCACTCATTCAAAAAATATTCTCACTGTTTGATAAAACCATTTATTTTGATTGGCAACATTTTGTTGTTGCATTTTTTCATTGAAGCCCTGCAACCCAAATAAACCGGCAATATTTCCTTTGTTGATGGCTATTTCCAGATAACCTGCCGAATTAAACCACGCCAATTTTTCTCCTTCAAAAACCGATGAATAATTATCAGTGATGGTATCAATCACTTCGTTTCGTTTAAAAACTATTTTAAACTTTCTGTTTTTTCTGTGTTCTTCAAACTCAGTCTTGGTAATATTAATTACCACATTTTCGAATTGATCGATAAATAAAATTTGCCCTTCCATCCAATCATTACCCAATGTGGCACGCAATGGATATTTTTCGTTGATGGATTGAATAGGTTCACCAACCGAATTAAATGCTACCCCGCTATTGATCTTGCCAATGGCCTGTGCGATCATTTGGGTGTATTGCAATAAAGTATTTTGTTTGCTGATATCAATGGCAATCATTTCTTTTGGTTTTTGCCCGGCGATCATCGTCAGAATACCGTTATCGGGACAAGCAATAAATTGATCCTGATATTTTGCAATTAAAATATGTTTCGAAATGTTTTCAAAAAAATTAAGAACGATGATATGAAAAGTATCTTTCGGAAAATATTTGAATGCATTGCTGCAAACATAAGCTGCCTGCGGATAATTTGATTGCGATAAATAATGCGTGATATCGTGGATATGAAATGCAGGATCAACTGACAGCAATTGCCCTTTGATAGCGCCAACAAGATAATCTTGCTGACCTATGTCGGTAGTTAATGTTATTACAGGCATCCAAAACAATAAACGTTGAAGAGAAAAACTTATTTCACCAATTCTCCATTACGGAAGAAAAATTTCCTGACAAACTTATCGGCCAGTGAAGGAAAAAATTTATTTAGAAAAACAGTTAGCTTCCCGTTTGCAGTCAATACTAAAGTTCGTTTGCGCTTTTCAATCGCTTTTACAATATGAGATGCACACTCCTCGGCAGTCATTAATTTTTTTTCATCCAGCGGGCTTTCTCCCTGCGGCTCACCAACCCTGTTCAAAGCAACGTTGCGGATATTTGATGCAGTAAATCCGGGGCAGGCCCACATCACGTTAACGCCTGTTTCTAATAATTCTGTTCGCAAAGCTTCCATCCAGCCATTCACCGCAAATTTAGAGGCAGAATAACCGCTTCTTCCGGGCAACCCTCTGTAACCGGCAATTGACGAAACCGCAACTACACTTCCCTTATTTTCTAAAATGTATGGCAATGCAAATTTTGTACATTGAACAACACCCCACAAATTAACATCAACAACTTTACGTAAAGTTTCTAATTCAGCATCTTTAAATAAAGAACGCATTGATATACCTGCATTATTAATTAAAATATCTATCGTTCCGAATGTATCGATGACAGATTCAATAAATTTTCTGCAATCCATTTCAATACTTACATCAGCAGCATAGATCATTAAAGGTTTACCGGCATGAATTGACTGTAATTGATATAATTTATCGTAATTGCGGCTGCAGGTAGCTACTTTAGCAGCTTTTGATAAAAATAGTTCTACCAAAGCCTTTCCGATACCTTCGGAACCACCTGTGATCACCACCACTTTATTATTAAAATATGACATAAGAAAATTTTATTTAACAAAAATAAGTGTTCGTTATTGTATCATTGTTAATATTCTTGTGGGAAAATGATTGAAAATATTTTTTTTAAAATTTGGTTCAATGGTGATTTCACCTATTTTTGCACTCCCAAAATAAAATGGATGATTCCGTAGCTCAGTTGGTAGAGCATTACACTTTTAATGTAGGGGTCCTGGGTTCGAGTCCCAGCGGGATCACCTCTTGGGACAAGTCTAAAAAAGAAAGACTTGTCCCATTTTTTTGCCCTGTAATTTG
>JAGWPQ010000646.1 GCA_028877045.1 Bacteroidota bacterium
AGAAAGTTGAAGATCTGCACAGCAGAGAATTAACAAGAATTTTAGGCCTTTCATTTATACGGTATTTAGTTTTTGTGGCACAATACTTATTATTGCTGCAGGTTTTTAAAGTAGATGCCAATTGGTTTTCGTTGTCGATGCTGTTATGTATCATGTTTTTTATTTTGGCAATTGTACCTAGCATTACTTTAGCAGAATTAGGATTAAGAGGCGAATTGAGTATTCAATTGATTGGGTTAGTAAGTACAAACACCATTGGTATTTTATTTACTGCCACCGGAATTTGGTTAATTAACAAAGTGATTCCTGCATTAGCAGGAAGTTTATTTATTTTAGGGGTACGATTATTCAAGAAATAGACTGCGTGAAAAAAAGTATTTTATTAGTTGTAACATTTTTATCTACCATGCGCCTCTCGGCAGGCGAAGAATCTTGTGGTATCCGGAATTTTTCATTTCAGAGTGGAGAAAATATTACGTACACTATTTTTTATTCGGTGATAGGTATGTATGTTAATGCAGGCACCGCTGTTTTTTCTGTTAACACCGAAAAAATAAATAATAAAGAAGCCTATCATTTAACAGCAACGGGCTACTCAAACCCACGATACGACTGGATTTTTAAAGTTCGCGACAAATACGAATCGTTTATTGATACGGCCAATCTGCAGCCTCTGAAATTTATACGAAATGCAGATGAAGGCGGTTATAAGACATTTGAAGATGTAACTTTTAATCAGCATAATAATACTGCAACAAGCGAAAAAGGTATTACAAAAGTTCCTACTTGTGTGCAAGATGTTTTAAGCACAATTTATTTTGCCCGCAACATCGACTTCAATAAATACAAAGTTGATGATAAGATCCCGTTCGAAATGTATTTAGACAACCAGGTATATTCTTTATTTATTCGCTATCAGGGAAAAGAAGAAATAAAAACCCGTTACGGAAGGTTCAGAACTATTAAGTTTAAACCATTATTATTAAAAGGAAATATTTTCGCCGGTGGCGAAAAGATGAGTGTATGGCTAAGTGATGATGCTAATCATGTTCCATTGCGAATTGAAAGCCCTATTACCGTGGGCTCGGTAAAAATTGACATGATGGATTATAAAAATCTGCGCTATCCCTTAACATCATTGATTGAAAGAAGATAATTTTTAAATCTTTTTTTTGATGCCTTGAAACCGGAACTTTGAACCGAGCGTGGCAACAACAGGCGATGCCATAAAAAACTAAGGCTCGTAAACAAAAAATCGCAATTAAAGTTTTTATGACAGGCAGAAAAAAAGTATTGGCCATTTCGGGCAGCACCAGAAAAAATTCATCGAACCAACAATTAATAAATGCAGTTGCAAAACTTTTCGGGGATGATCTTGAAATAATTTTTTTTGACGGGCTAGCTGCATTGCCGCATTTCGATCCGGATGAAAATGATCATGTTGCTGTAAAAAATTTCAGACAAAAAATTGATGATGCCGATGGTGTACTTATTTGCACGCCCGAATATGCGCATGGCGTGCCTGGTAGTTTAAAGAATGCGATCGACTGGACAATTTCTACCAACCAGTTTTATCATAAACCTACTGTTTTAATTACCGCCTCAACCGACGGGCGTTTTGGCCATAATGCTTTGCTGGAAACATTAAAAGTTATTGAAGCAAAAAATATTCTAGAGCTGAATTTATTGATCCAGTTTGTGCGCACAAAGATTGATGGTGAAAAAATCATCGATAAAAAAACGTTGGACGAAATAAGATTATTGATGCAAAAATTTATTGCAACAATTAATGAAGTTCGCTCAGTTTAAAAACTTCTTTTTGCCGCATTCCTCTTTCGGTTTGATGAAGATTGCAACATTCGTTTACAGGATCGTGTTCGAAAAATAAAATGTAATCGTTCTCCAACGCTTCTTTTAAAAATAGTTTTTTCTCATTCAAGGTTGTCAGCGGAAACATATCGTAACCCATCACATAAGGCAATGGAATATGATGAACCGATGGCAACAGATCGGCCATGTAAACTATTGTTTTGCCCTTGTATTTTATTTGCGGCAACATCATGGCATCGGTGTGACCATTTACAAAACGAAAAGATATTTCAGGAAGAATTGATGATGGTTCTGTTTGCAGTTTTTGACTATTGACTATTGACCATTGACTATTGACCATCTTTAATTGTCCGCTTTCTTTTATCGGTAAAATATTTTCTTTTAAGAAAGATGCTTTTTCCCTGTCGTTGGGTTTTGTTGCCCATTCCCAATGCCGTTCATTGCTCCAGTAAGTTGCATTTTTAAATGCGGGAATTAATTTGCCATCAACTCGGTCGATACTTCCGCCGCAATGATCAAAGTGAAGATGGGTAAGGATCACATCGGTTATATCATCTTTACTAAAGCCTGCATTTTTTAATGATGAATCCAAAGTATGATCGCCGTGCAAATAATAATGACCAAAAAATTTTGCGTCCTGTTTATTGCCCACACCGTTATCGATCAGAATTAATTTGTTGCCATCTTCGATCAATAAACAACGCATGGCCCAACTGCATAAATTATTTTCATCGGCGGGATTTAATTTATTCCAGATTGATTTCGGTACAACGCCAAACATGGCGCCGCCGTCTAATTTAAAATATTCTGTTTCTATGCTGTAGAGTTTCATGCTGTAATAGTTTTTTCTTTCATCTTCACAAACATCAGCAAAATTAAGCCGATAATAAAAAATACCATCAATGCTAAAACCGAATTTCGCATGCCGCCTAAAAATTCACCTACCGAACCAAAAACCAATGTGCCGATCACGGTTCCCATTTTATCGCACACATCATAAAAACTAAAGTAAGAAGC
>JAGWPQ010000647.1 GCA_028877045.1 Bacteroidota bacterium
AACCATTTTATCATGTAATAATAAAGCGCATATAAACAGTGTATAACCCGACTCTTATATATGTCGGGTTATACACGGGTCATACCTTGGTTATACTCGGGTTATATACGGGTTATATCAAAAGAAGGTATAGAGGAAATAGGAGTTTGGTATGAGTGTCTTGTACTGAAAATAGGGGGAAGCTATATCTGTACATGACCTTTACGGTTCATCAGCAAATCCGTTTACAACAAACAATCAGCCAGCGACGTTTATTCAGGTTTTGGTAAATTAATTCCGCCAAAAGGTTACTTAATAATTATTAATCGTTACATTCTTTGCAGCATTAATTTTATGGTCTAAATTTTAATATGTATTCTGCCCATCAAACCTTACAATTAAATCAATTGACCAATCAGTTGTTGCAATCAACCGATGAAAAAAATATTTCTCAGAAATCAGAATCGCTTAAACAAGTTTTACGCTTTCACGAATACAGGTATTATGTGCTGAATGATCCTTTGATAAGCGATTACGAATATGATCAATTATATAAATTATTAGAGAAGCTCGAAAAAGAAAACCCTCAGCTCGTTACAAAAGATTCGCCCACTCAACGCGTTGGAAGCAGTTTGAACAATAGTTTCGAAACGGTTCAACATTTGGTACCCATGCTGAGTTTGGAAAACAGTTATAATGCTGATGACTTGATTGATTGGGACAGAAAAGCAAAAGAATTAACCGGATTAAACAGTATTGAATATTGCATCGAACCAAAGTTTGATGGCGCCAGTATTTCGTTGATCTATGAAAACGATCTATTGGTTCGTGCAGCAACACGTGGCGATGGTGTGGAAGGCGAAGATATTACCAATAACATCAAACAAATTCGTTCGATCCCTTTGTCAGCGCCATTTTCCGAATATGGTATTCAGCAAATCGAAATTCGCGGCGAAGTGATCATGAGCAAAAAATCTTTTGCAAAATATAACGATTGGTTGGTTGAACAAGGCTCATCTGCATTGGCCAATCCACGCAATGCAGCCAGCGGAAGTTTAAGAATGAAAGACCCTAAAGAAGTAGCAAGAAGAGGATTGGAAGCGTTTTTATATCATGTAAGTTATTATGTTAGTCGGGAGTCAGGAGTCGGGAGTCAGGAGTCAATACACGCAAGTTCTTCAACTAACGACTCACGACTATCGACTCACGACTCTTCTTTGAGAATGCTTTGGGAATGCGGCTTTCGTTCTCCTCAAAAAGAAAAATTAGTAGTGCGGGGAATTGATGAAGTGATAAAACATGTTCACGATTTTGAAGAGATGCGTGATACTTTGCCTTACGAAATTGATGGCATGGTGGTGAAAGTAAATGAGTTTGCATTGCAGGAAAAAATGGGCATGACAACACATCATCCGCGATGGGCCATTGCATTTAAATTCAAAGCGAGACAGGCAACAACAAAATTAATGAATGTAGAATTTCAGGTTGGAAGAACCGGTGCGGTAACACCTGTTGCAAAATTAAATCCTGTTGCTATTGGTGGTGTAACTGTATCAAGTATTTCTGTTCATAACGAAGATTACATTAAAGAAAAAGATCTCAAAATTGGTGATACTGTTTTAATAGAACGGGCAGGTGATGTGATCCCGCAGATCGTAAAATCATTACCTGAATTACGTAATGGAACTGAAGTAGATATTGATTTTCCAAAAGACTGTCCGGTTTGCAAGAGCAAATTATTTAAAGAAGAATCGGAAGCTGTTTGGCGCTGCATTAACATTGAATGTGAGGCGCAGGTTGTAGAACGCATCATTCATTTTGTGAGTAAAGATGCAATGGATATTAAAAGTTTTGGTGAAGCCAATGTCCGCAAGTTTTATGAATTGAAATTGCTGAAGGATATTCCCGGTATTTATCATTTGGCCTTTGATGCTGTTGGAAAATTAGAAGGTTTTGGAAAAAAATCGATCGATAATTTACAAGCTGCCATTGAAGCATCGAAACAACAACCATTGAATAGGTTGATCTATGCATTGGGCATCAGGTTTGTTGGTGAGACCACTGCAAAAACATTGGCCAATGCGATTGAAAATTTATTCGATCTTCAAAATAAAACTGAAGAAGAATTGAAAGAGCTGGAAGATGTGGGTGTGAAAGTGGCACAAAGTATTTTTCAATTTTTTCATAATCAGCAGAACATTGACATGCTGCACGAATTAGAAAGGTCGGGTTTACAATTTAAAAACGAAAAACGTGAAACCGTTGCTGCAGGCGGATTAGCAGGACAAACATTTTTATTTACCGGAACACTTGCCAAATTAAAACGCAGCGAAGCAGAAGCATTGGCCGAACAACAAGGCGGAAAAATTGTTAGTGGTGTTAGCGCCAAATTAAATTATTTAGTTGTTGGCGAAGATGCCGGAAGTAAATTAGAAAAAGCGAAAAAAATAAACACCATAAAAATTATTACGGAAGATGAATTTCTTCAATTAGTCAATCAATAATAAAATTATGTTACAACCTGCAACAATCAAATTCTTAAAAGATCTGAAGAAGAATAACAGCAAAGAATGGTTCGATAAAAACAGAAAAGTTTACGAAGCAGCGAAAGAAGATTTTGCTTCGCTGGTAAACACTGTTATCAATCAATTTGGAAAAAAAGATGAAACGATTGCAAATTTAACTGCAAAAGATTGCATGTTCAGGATTAACCGTGATGTACGTTTCAGCAAAGATAAGAGTCCGTATAAAACCAATATGGGTGCGGCTTTCAGCAAAGGTGGAAAGAAAGCGATCGTTGCCGGATATTATTTTCATTGCGAACCCGGGCAAGCTTTTGTGGGTGGCGGTTTGTGGATGCCCGATGCTGATGTGGTGAAAAAAGTAAGACAGGAAATTGATTATTGTTTTGATGAATTTTCGAAGATCATCAGGAATAAAAAATTCGTAGCACAATATAAAAGTTTAGAAATAAGCGATGAAACATCCTTGACACGAGAGCCAAAGGGTTACGAAAAAGATAATCCTGCCATTCAATTCATCAAATTAAAAAGTTGGCTGGCAATGACATCATTAACCGATGCTGATCTCACCGATAAAAATCTTATAAAAAAAATAGTTGTTGCATTTGAAGCGTTGCAACCGTTGATTGAGTTTTTGAACAGAGGAATTGAAGGATAAAAAATATTGAATGAAAAATATCTTTCTTCTGCTATTTATTTCTTTTATAATCGGTTTGATTGTTTATTACTTTCTGCCTGAAAAAGAATTGCCACCAAATTCGAAGATTACCAAAATCATTGTTTTAAAATCGAAAAGAAAAATGTTTGTCTATTCAAATGACATTTTATTAAAAACATACATTATTTCTTTAGGTAAATCGCCAATTGGTGATAAGCAATTTGAAGGAGACAATAAAACTCCAGAAGGAACTTATTTCATTAATGCAAAAAATCCAAATAGTGTTTGCTATAAAAATCTTGGTATTTCCTATCCTGATAAAACAGATATTTCAGAAGCAAAGAAATTCGGTAAATCAACAGGCGGTGATATTAAA
>JAGWPQ010000648.1 GCA_028877045.1 Bacteroidota bacterium
CGTGGCAGCCTGCGCTGAGCATGGCACACTTCAACGTTCTGTTTTTCATTGTAAGTTCTACACTGCAGCATCAAATCTTTGTTGAATCATTTCCCAATTAACAACATTCCACCACGCATTAATATAATCGGCCCTTTTATTCTGATAGCGCAAATAATAAGCGTGTTCCCAAACATCCAATCCTAATAATGGGGTTCCTTTTAATTCGCTCACATCCATCAACGGATTATCCTGGTTAGGTGTAGATCCGATAACTAATTTTTTATCATTATTAATTACTAGCCATGCAAAGCCGCTTCCAAACCTGTTCTTACCTGCATTATCGAATTGTGTTTTAAATGCTTCGAACGAACCAAAATCCTTTTCAATGGCCGACAATAATTTTCCGGCTGGCTTACCTGTTGATATTGGAGTCATGCTCTGCCAAAATAATTCGTGGTTAAAATGTCCGCCACCATTATTTCTAAGTTTTGCCGAATACTTAGAAACCTTTGCCATCAAGGCTTCCAGCGAAGTTGATTTTGTATCTACTTTTTCTGCAACTATAGCTTCAGCTAAATTTGTTGCATAGGCTTTTGCATGTTTCGTGTAATGGATTTCCATGGTCATGGCATCAATAGCTGCTTCCAGATCTTTATAACCATACAACAACGGCCGTTGCGAATATGGAATGCCATCTGCAGCAGATGAACTAAAACTAAACCGATTGGCTAATGATGGTAAAACTGTTGCAGTTAAACCAATTGCCAATCCGGCTTTACTGGTGTTCGCAATAAAATTTCTGCGACTTGTGTTTTCATTTTTCATGGTTCAAAATTTTATAGTGAAGATTTAAAGAATTTGAAATTTGATAAAAATGGTCGCAGTTTTTTAAAAGTACGGTAATAATATTCCTGATTAAATAGTTGCGAATCTTTCATGGCTTTGTAAGTTAGAAATGCCCCGATAGGAATTAATACAAGCGTCGAAAGCCACATGCCACCCAATGCATTCATCTCAAAAGATTTTGCAAACTTTTCTCCGAAAGTGTTCAGCAAATGAAATATCACAAAGAAAACAATGGCAAAAACCAATGGTGTTCCCAAACCGCCTTTTCTAATGATCGAACCCAATGGTGCACCAATTAAAAATAAAACCAAACAGGCAACACTTAGTGTAAACTTTCGGTGCCACTCGATTTCATGGTTGCGGAGCGATTGCATTTTCAATGAATAATCATCTGCCAATAAATTAATACTGCTCTTCGACGAATTGATATTGCCAATTGCTCTGTCGGCAATCAATCCGCGAACAGAATCAGGAATGATCGCATTGATGCTTTTTATTTTTTTCATCGAAGCCGTATCGGCTTTGGGCCATGTTGAATCGGCAAATTTTGTAAAAGCAAAAAATGGGACAAGCTCGATGTTTGCTCTTTTTAAATAATATTTCCCGACTGTTTCAAGCGAATCGATCGTAGTATTTAATTGACGAACACTCAACATTTTCGGATCGTATTTAAAAGAACTGTCGGCCGATTTATTTAATCTAAAACTATTCAGGTCAAACACTTTTTTATATTCTTTAAAAGCTGTTTTTTGAAAATCAGTATTTAAGCTCATTCGCGGACCTTTCTCTTCGTAACTATATCCATTCTTTAAAATAAATTCCAGAAACTTTTTATCGGCGGTTACACGCATGATACCGCTTTCGGCAGTTAATAAATTATCCTGCAGGTTATACGTTTTTTTGTAAATGATCACATTATGAATGGTGCTGTCATCTTTATCCTTCTTTCCTAACTTAATTATATAACCTTCGATCCTGTTATAAAAAACCCCTTCTTTAATATCGAATGCAGGTTTCGAAACAATGATATCATATTTGATAGCTGCTAACTTTAGTTGAGCAACCGGAATAATATTATTGGCAAATAAAAATGCAATTCCGCTGATGAAAACCGTTACAATTAATAATGGCCGCATAAAACGCAGCAACGGAATGCCGGCCGCTTTGATCGCAACAATCTCGAACGATTCGCCCAAATTACCAAAGGTCATGATGGATGAAAGCAATAATGCCAATGGCAATGCCAGCGGAACCCATGTAATGGCTACCAGGCCTGTGAGGTAAGCCAATGTACCAAAGTCTAAACCTTTGCCAACCAGATCATCGATGTATAACCAAAAAAATTGCATCACCAAAACAAACAGCGAAATAAGAAAGGTTGCTAGAAAAGGACCGATGAATGCACGGATAATGAGTATGTCTAATTTTTTTATCACCTGATGCTTTCTTATTATTGTGAATGGCAAATGTAAAACTTTCGCAAAGAGAATTGGACTTAGTTACCAATACCGATTTTATTTTAACAAAGAACAATATTATTACTAAAGTGTTCGATTTATTTGGCGATTTGAGTGAATTCGAAATAAAAACTGCAAATAATTTTTTGGATAATGAGATAAAAATGATCTCGCCAAAAATTTCGAAAGGCGAAAATTATGAAGGCCTGCCATGGGTGATGCTCGATTATCCGAGATATTTTACAGCGAAAGATGTTTTTGCCATCCGTAGCTATTTCTGGTGGGGCAATTATTTTTCTGTCACCTTGCATTTAAAAGGAAAATTCAAAGAAAGATTTCAAGCTGCAAGTTTCAAGTCACAGGAAAGAAGAGATTGGTTTTTATGTTGCAATGAAGACGAATGGCAACATCATTTCAGAAAAGATAATTATAAATTGATGAGTGAGTTTTCTGAAGAAGAAATTCAGCAATTATCTTTTATTAAACTTGCAAAAAAAATCCCGCTTCACCGGTGGAATGATGCTGAAATATTTTTAAAAGAAAGTTTCGAAACGATGTTAGAGCTGCTGCAGAAAAAATAATTAACTTCCTAAGCGGTGAAATAATTCTTTTATCTGGTAGCTCCACAATTGGCTCTGATCTTTGATATCATTCTTTTCTGCAAAGTCTTTGATCACCAAAATTGTTTGGTTGGAGATTTCAGTTTTCTCGATTCTGAATTCGAAGTATTCATTTTTATCTGAATGTAACCATCTGAACCGAATAAATTTATCTTCTTCTTTTTCTTTAATTTCTGCTTTATCGGGTGTACCGCCATTCCATGTAAAACTATAAACACCTTCCCATTCATCTACCTTATCGGCAAACCATTCCTGTAATCCGGCAGGAGTGCTTAAGAATTCATACAAGATGCTGGGTGAGCAACGCACCGGAAACTCGATAGTAAATAATTGCTTCTTACTCATTATATCTAATTAAACTACAAACGTAGGGCTGCAATAATATTAAATAATCCACAGCATCCAAATGTTTTTTTTCAAAGTCGGCAAGAATGTTGGTAAAAGGTTGTTTTTAAACAGAAAAAACGCAACACAAGGCTCGTTTTTTAATGTTGCAACAATAATTTTTTTGGAAGGTATTATGTAAGTTTCTTAAATTGCTATAGCTAAATGACGCTGAGGAGATTGATTTTTCTTAAAAAAGTATTCAACCCACCAAAACCTAATATTGAATATGAGTATGCGTCAACTCAAGATATCAAAATCTATTACCAATCGCGAAAGCCAAAGCTTAGAAAAGTATTTGCAGGAAATTGGCAAAGTTGATCTCATTTCTGCAGAAGAAGAAGTCAACCTTGCTATAAAAATTAAAAATGGCGACCAGTTTGCATTGGATCGGTTAGTAAAATCTAATTTACGATTCGTGGTATCTGTTGCAAAACAATACCAAAATCAGGGATTAACATTACCCGATTTAATTAATGAAGGGAATCTTGGTCTAATTAAAGCTGCACTTCGTTTCGATGAAACACGTGGCTTTAAATTTATTTCTTATGCCGTATGGTGGATACGACAAAGTATTTTACAAGCATTGGCCGAACAAAGTCGGATCGTTCGATTACCATTAAATAAAGTTGGTTTATCAAACCGTATCAGCAAAGCATACCAACAATTGGAACAGGAATTTGAAAGAGAACCTACACCCGAAGAATTGGCTAATTTGTTGGACATGGATTTAGATGAAATTACAGCAACGATCAATGTTGGTATCCGTCATATCAGTATGGACACGCCATTATCTGATGGAGAAGATAGTACTTTAATGGATGTAATGGTTAACCCAAATGCCGAAAAAACAGATTCTAAATTAGAATACTATGAATCGCTGCGTACCGAAATAGA
>JAGWPQ010000649.1 GCA_028877045.1 Bacteroidota bacterium
GAAGAAATGCTTCAAATAAAGATGCGTCATTCGGTTCGTTGATCTCGGGTTACGATAAATTAATGCATGATCAGCAGGATGCCGATCTGCCACCAACCGAGCCAATGATCAATGCTGTGAAGAAATTAAATCTTGATTTTTCTGCGATTGAAAAAAATTGGTTGCAGTTTGAATCAAAAAATCTTATCAATAAATAATCATCAAAACTTTTAATTAATTAAAGTATGAAATGAGCCATAAAAAAATATTCATTTTTATACCAACGGGTAGTGAATATTTTTTTGTGGCGAATTCCATCTGACAAATAAAAAACAATAAAAAATATACAGATGAAACATAAAATCGTTTTGCTGCCATTGTTGTTATTTGCAATGATTTCGTTTGCACAGAAAAAAAATACAAAAGGAAAATCTGTTCAGCCACCAAAAGAGATCAATTACGATTCTGTACTTTTTTCGAAAGTAAGTTATCGTGAAGTAGGTCCGTTTCGCGGTGGTCGCAGTTGTGCTGTTGCAGGCAGTTATAAAAATAAAAACATATTTTATTTCGGTGCAGCAGATGGCGGTGTTTGGAAAACAAATGATGGTGGCAATAACTGGAAAAATATTTCGGATAAATATTTTGGTGGCAGCATCGGCGCTGTTGCAGTGGCACCAAGCGATGAATCTGTTTTATATGTTGGTGAAGGTGAAGAAACCATGAGAGGCAATGTGAGTGAGGGTTTGGATGGCATGTGGCGCAGTGATGATGGTGGCAGAAGCTGGAAAAATATCGGGTTAAAAAATACAAGGCATATCGTAAAAATTATTGTTCACCCAACCAATCCAAATATTGTTTGGGTGGCTGCGATGGGACATTTATTCGGCCCGAATGAGGAACGTGGCATTTATAAAACTATCGATGGCGGTAAAACTTGGAACAAAGTTTTATATGTGAATGAACAAACAGGTTGTTCGGATCTGATGATGGAACCAAATAATCCATCAGTGTTATATGCAGGTACCTGGCATGTGATCCGTACACCTTACAGTATGGAAAGCGGTGGCGAAGGAAGCGGTTTATGGAAAAGTGTTGATGGCGGCGAAACATGGACAAATATTTCTTCAAAGAAAGGTTTGCCAAAAGGTGTTTGGGGAATTGTTACTGTTACCGTTGCCGCAAGCAATACCGATAAAGTGTATGCAATGATCGAAAATGCAAAAGGTGGTTTGTTTGTAAGTAATGATGCCGGCGAAACATGGGAACTGCAATCAAGTGATAATAATATCCGTCAACGCGCCTGGTATTATTCAAGGGTTTTTGTTGATCCGAAAAACGAGAATATAGTTTATTGCCCCAATGTAAATTTCATGCGCAGCAAAGATGGCGGTAAAACTTTTCAGGCAGTTAATACAACACCGCATGGCGATCATCATGATGTGTGGATCGATCCTGAAGATGGCAACAGAATGATCGTTGCAGATGATGGCGGTGCGCAGGTTAGTTTTGATGCAGCAGCAAACTTCAGTAATTATTATAATCAGCCAACGGCACAATTTTATCGTGTAACAACCGATAATTCCTTTCCGTATCGCATACTTGGTGCACAGCAGGATAATTCAACAGTAAGAATTAAAAGTCGTTCTTACGGAATGGCCATCACTCAAGATGATTGGCAACCAACTGCGGGTGCCGAAAGTGGTTATGTGTTGGCAAGTCCTCTGAATCCTGATATTGTTTATGGTGGAAATTATGGAGGATTTTTATCCCGTCTCGATCATAAAACAGGAGAGAACCGTGCCATCAATGTTTGGCCCGATAATCCAATGGGAGCTGGGGCCGACGTGCAGAAATTTCGTTTTCAATGGAACTTTCCGATCTTCATTTCACCACATGATCCCAAACGTTTATACGCCTGCGGCAATCATTTATTTGTAACAGAGAACGAAGGACAAACATGGGAAATGATAAGTCCTGATCTAACAACAAACGATAAAACAAAACAGGCATCGAGTGGCGGGCCTATTACAAAGGACAATACTTCAGTTGAATATTATTGTACCATTTTCGCTGCAACAGAATCAGCATTGGAAAAAGATCTGTTGTGGACAGGAAGCGATGATGGTTTAGTGAATGTTAGTAAAGATGGTGGCAAGAATTGGGAAAATGTTACGCCAAAAGATTGCCCCAAATGGATGATGTGGAATACGATTGAAACAGATCCTTTCGAAAAAGGCAAAGCATATATTGTTGGAACAAGATATAAACTGGACGATTACACACCCTATATTTATTTGACTGAGGATTATGGTAAAACATGGAAATTAATTACTAACGGCATCGATAAAAATCATTTCACAAGAGTTGTAAGAGCCGATAGAAAAAGAAAAGGTCTGTTGTATGCAGGAACAGAATACGGCATGTACATTAGTTATGATGATGGTGCCAACTGGAGAAAATTTCAATTGAATCTTCCGATTGTTCAGATCGCAGATCTCACAATCAAAGAAAATGATTTGATCGTTGCAACACATGGCAGGGCTTTTTGGATGATAGATGATCTGACGCCTGTTCAAGAATTTGATAAAAATATTGTTGACAAAAAATTATTTGTATATGATGTGAATGAAAGTTACCGCATGGAAGGTGGTGGTGGAAGAAGAAGGCGCCGTGCCATGCCAATGAATGCAGGAGCAAATCCACCAAATGGTGTTGTATTTAATTATTGGTTGAAAGATGCGAATGATTCTTCAAAAGTTTCGATCAGTGTGTTTGATAAAAATAATTCGTTGATAAAAACTTTCAGCAAGCAAGCAAAAGAAGAAAATAATAAATTAGAATTCAATGCCGGCATGAATCAATTTGTTTGGGATATGATGTATCCTCCGGCAGAAAAATTAGACGGATTGATCTTGTGGAATGGAAATGTGGAAGGCCCGAAAGTGGCGCCCGGTAAGTATCACGCAAGAATAAGATTTGATAAGGACTCGGTTGATGTTCCGTTTGTGATTAA
>JAGWPQ010000650.1 GCA_028877045.1 Bacteroidota bacterium
ATCGCCGATAATTTCTCCGCTTATTCTGATTAATTCTCTCTGAATAAATTTTTGTAAAATAATTCTTGCGTGTGCTTCAATGTTGGCGGTACTAACAACAGCGTTGGTAAGTTTGGTAACGTAATACGGACCACCAACAACATCCAATTGTTCTTTGCGTTTTAATTCTTCAACAACAGTTAAAATATCAATGGGCACGCCGCGTTGCTGCATGTCCATCATTGCTTTAAAAATTGTTTGATGAGCTTCTACATAAAAACATTCGGGTTTCAAATTGGTATCAACCAAACTATCGAATGCACTTTTTTCCAGCATGATCGCACCCAATACTGCTTCTTCCAATTCCTTTGCCTGAGGCGGCACTTTGCCATAAACCATTGTACTTAGATCGATACTTCCTTTTCTTCTTTTCTTGTCGCGATTGGTGTTTATAATTTCCATGCCGTTATAAATATTATAGAGTTAGAACTTTAAAAAAGTTTCTTATTTTTCATCTCCCCTTCTTGTATTAAGAAATTGTTAACTGATAAATAAGGAGAACGAATATAGTCTCTGAATCATTCAAAAAAGCTGATTTGAAAATTAAATTTTGTTAGACAGTAAATCACATTTTTTTTTGTATCAACATATACCGCACATAAAAATCCTTTTCATTAACAGCTTATGCATACAAATTAGCGCTTTATCCACAGTTTTTAAAATTATCCATAGGTTTTTAACAATCGCAGGTGCAGAAAGAAATGTGCTAAAATAATTCCATTTCACAGCATAATTGCGTAATTAGAAAAACAGGTTTTTCCTTAGTTTTTTTTATGTTACAGGCTGCAAAACAAAGCCCGGCAACGGTTGCGTCGCACTCTTGTACAGTTGAAATTTTATTGAGCAGAGAAAAAATATAAGCGAATATTTCGTATTAAACTTTCGGGTAATTTTGAGATATGTAACATAAAAAATGGCTATAAATAAAACTAACTTTTGGAACACGGATTATTACAATCATCCACCTTTAACAGATGAGATGATTGTAATTGCTGAGAATTCACTAGGAGTAAAGTTGCCTATACTTCTAATTGAACTTTTGAAAATTCAAAATGGTGGTTACACTAAAGGGTTTGCTTTTCCGATGACTCAGAAAACTACATGGGCAAATAATCATATTCTATTAAGTGAGATGTTCGGAATTGTAATTGACAAAACCGTGAAAACAAGTCAAAATATTCTTGACACAGAATATATGATTCGTGAGTGGGGACTTCCAGAAAAACAAGTTTTACTTTCGGGAGACGGACATTGGTGGATTACGCTTGATTATCGAAATGGAGAAATCCCAACAGTCCGATGGCTTGATTTAGAGTGTGAAGAAGATATCCATGTAGCTGATAGCTTTGATAATTTTATTAATGAACTTGTTTCTGAAGATGAATATGCAGAAGAATAAAAATGTTGGATAACAGCATATTACTGTAAACTTGTTTTGGCGCTTCGTTAATAGGAAAATTAGAACACAACTCTTCGTGGAAAATTCATAATTAAATTTACTTTGGTGAAGTATTAGA
>JAGWPQ010000651.1 GCA_028877045.1 Bacteroidota bacterium
GCGGGGTATTCGCATTGCGTTCGGCCATGCCCTGCTGCACTTCGACGGCGCAGCGCACCGCCTCGACCACGCTCGGGAACTCGACGAGGACACCGTCGCCGGTCGTCTTGACGATCCGCCCATAGTGTTCCTTGATTTTTGGGTCGATCAGTTCGCGGCGATGGGCCTTGAGACGCGCGTGCGTTCCCTCCTCGTCCGCCTCCGTCAGCCGGCTGTAGCCGGCGACGTCGGCGGCCAGGATGGCAGCAATCCTACGCTGAACGTGTTGTGGTTCCACGGCATCATCCTCGAGCCGTAGGCGCAACTATATCACACTATCGCGCCTGTCTACTCAACCGGCACCACGCGCTCAGGCCTATCGTTCCTCACGATTTTTTTGAACGCCCTGCTGAATTAAAAACAAATCATCCCGAATTATATAAATTGCTGGAGCAAATGTTTCAGCCTGCAAACAAAGTTTTGAATTGAAGAAACCTATTTTAATTTTTCGTTCAACAATGCCAATATCCTGTCTAATTTTTCTGTTTCTAATTTGCTCAGTTGTATTTGCAGCGCTTCTATTTCTTTTTTGGCATCAATATTCGTTTTATAGTCGTGCTGCGCCTGTATGCGGTCTCTTTGATTTTGCCTGTTTTGCGACATCATGATGATGGGTGCGGCATAAGCAGCCTGTGTAGAAAAGATCAAATTCAATAAAATAAAAGGATACACATCCCAATGCTGTACAAACCCAACAACATTCAATCCCATCCAAATAACAACAATGATCGTTTGCCAGATAATAAAACTCCATGAGCCCATACCGTTGGCAACTTTATCGGCAATGCGATCGCCGAACTTTAAATTGGCTGCATGTTGTTCGTGCCATGTTTTATTTTCCATAATGCTCGATTAAAGTGTTTGTGGTGTTTTATTTTTTTGGAAAAGATAAGTAGTCTGTCAAAATAATTTTTAATTTATTTTAAGCAATGATTCTAAATTGAAATATCGGAGCGAAGGATAGCACACAGATGAAACTGATTACCGCTGATAATTTAAATATTAATTAAAAAACTGATCAAGGCAGATAATGCCGCATCGCGGCATCAAATCCGTTATCATCCTTACATTCTGCGTCATCTGTGTGCTATTGGTTTTAAAACTTAAAATAATTTATACTGACTATTTAGTTGAGAAAATTTATACAGTACAAGTGTACAACGCAAGGAATGATGCCATGAAAACTTATCGCCGGTTACAAAAAAATCTCACTTAAATATTTACTCATTTCGATCTGATATTGCGCAGCAATGGCTGTTGCTTCCTCTGCAAAATTTTCATGCTCGCCGGCATAAATAATAGCACGGCTGGCATTTACCAACAGCCCACAATCCTTATTCAGTGCATATTTGCTCACATCCTCCAAACTGCCGCCCTGAAACCCAACACCCGGAACCAATAAAAAATGATCGGGAATAATATTGCGGATATTGATCAATTCGGTTGACTGTGTGGCACCAACAACAAACATTAAATTATCGGTCGTTCCCCATGATGCGACCGTGCTTAATACTTTCTCGTACAAATAATCATTGCCTATTTTTTTTAATTCAAAATCATTGGCGCCTTTATTTGAAGTTAATCCCAACACGATGGCAAATTTATTTTCGTATTCCAGAAACGGACGCACACTGTCTTCGCCCATATAAGGTGCCACGGTTACTGCATCAAAAGGTAATGTTTCAAAAAATGTTTTGGCGTACTGCGCCGATGTATTACCAATATCGCCGCGTTTGGCATCGGCAATTTTAAAATGAGTGGATGGAATATAATGCAATGTTTTTTCCATCGCCTCCCAGCCTTTTAATCCCTGCGCTTCATAAAATGCAGTATTTATTTTATAGCACACACACTGATCTTTTGTTGCATCGATGATAGCTTTATTGAACTCGAAAACCGCATCAGCATTGGATCGCAGATGATGGGGAATTTTTGTTTGATCGGTATCTAAACCAACACAGAGAAAAGATCTTTTTTCTTTGATCTGATGAATAAGTTGCTGTCTGTTCATGCTGCGAAACTAATTGGTTTATCCTATATTGAAAAAAGCCGGTTGAAATTTCAACCGGCTTTGCTATTACTTATATTCATACACCAGATAAGCCCAGGGTTTTAAATCAAATTCTTTACCACGTTTTAATTCTTCGGTCTGATTGGTAAATGCTTCAGTTGCAGTACCAATAATTTCAGGAGTCCACGTTTTTGCATTGACGGCATCTTTACTTAGATTTAAAACAACCAATACTTTTTTGTTATTCAGTTCACGAACAAAAGCATACACTTTATCATCGACGGTTGTTTTTACCCTGATAAAGTTTGCATTCGAAGCAAGTGCTTCATTTGATTTTCGCAATCCCAATAATTTTTTATAGAAATCAGCTCTTGCATATTTGCCGAAACTGATGGTGTCTTTGTCAAAGAATTTAAGTGGACGCAACAATGGTTCTTCCTGTCCGCTGTAGATCAATGGTACCGAACGTTTGATAGTTTGTGTCAGCACAGCAAAAGGTGCGTGACTATCGCCGGGCATTGTTTCATAGTCGGCTTTATTCCATGTATTTTCGTCATGATTGCTGGTGAAAAACATACGCAATGTATTCTTTGGAAAAGTTGAATCCGTTCTGTTTAACGAACTGTCGAATGCAGAAGCTTTGCGTTCGCCTTTTGCAATTCTTTTCATCATTGCAAAATCATTCCATGCATAAGTAGCATCAAAACCATCGGCATTTAATTCGGGCTTATCGCCTTCGGCCAGCATGAATACATTTTTTACTTTTCTTAATTCGGTGATACATGTTTTCCAGAAATCATCGGGTACATCACTTGCAACATCGCAACGGAATCCGTCAATATTCGATTCTTTGATCCAATATTTTAATTGCTCGATCATCGTATCACGCAGTTCCTGATTGGCATAA
>JAGWPQ010000652.1 GCA_028877045.1 Bacteroidota bacterium
AATATACTGTCTGCTTTTATAAGTATTGCAGCATAATTATCCGTACTGTTAAGTCCTGTAGGCAATAACCAGTCATCAACAAAATTATCGCGTGGATCGGCCCAGTTGAGTCCCTTAAAATTTTCTGTTGAAGAAGTAACAGTATCCAAAATCAGCGGTGTTTCAACAGGATATTTTATTTGTGCATCAACATTATTTTTACAAAATATAAAAAATATAAATGTAATTACTGAAATATATTTATTCATCTCAGACAGGTTGTATTTTCTGAATAGCCGGTTGAAACCATCAATCATTAAAACCTGTTTACAATGGGTTCCATTACAAACGAAAATTCATAATTGCCGTAATGCATTCGATATTTATCGATGGGCAATGCGCCCCAACTATTGATACATCCCAATCCCATCTGCACTTTATCGATACAAATATTTGTGTAAGGCACTTTTGGTACTAACTCCGAGTGAGCCTGATGTTTTTCGCTGCCATCGTCTAATGATTGAATAGAATAATGCAAGGCCGACATTGACAAAGGATCATTGCTGTAAAACTTAATGCCACAACCGCTTTTATTGGTTTGCTGCCACCATCTCACATCCGTTTTGTTGCCTGTTTCCTGCGGACGGATATATGGATAAAATTGTTCATCAACCGTTTGCCTGTATAAGCCAATGAACGATGAATTATTTCTATCGATATAATTTTCATACGGTCCGCGGCCATAATACTTGATCCGGTCATCAGCTTCGGGCATTTGTAATTGCATACCAAACCTGAACATATCGGCAATTTTTGCTGTTTCGCTTGCCTGCAATTTTTGGGTTACTTTAATTTTTCCGTCATTACTTATTTCGTACGTTAAAAATAATTGGGCAGATACTGCTGCAACATTATAAACTGCATTTATTTTTACTATACCATCTTCTGCAGTTTGTTTCAATGAGACAAATGCTAATCCCGGATTTTTCCAAACAGCATTAATGTTTTGCAAATTGGCCCCAAAATCATTATCGGTAGGTGCCCTCCAGAAGTTTGGGGTAAGTTCCGAATTTTCATTCATCAATTCTTTGCCCCCAACATTATAGCGGCAAAGAAACCCGTTTGTTTTATTGAACTCGATTTGCAAATCATCATTTTTAATTATTAATTTTTTCTCATCATTATCAATTACCGAAACCGGTGAAGGCCCGGCATTCATTGCCTGTATATTTTTCAACTCCTGTTGCTGAAACCGAAAAGGCGAAATAATGAATTGTTGCCGCGAAACCACAAAACCAGCATCCAGCAAGGGTTCTACATCTTTTAATTTAAAACTGATATTAAGTAAAACTTCTTTTTCTTTATCAACTTTATTCAAATCATAATTCAACCTGAAAGTTTTTGTTTGTTGCGGCTCAACATTCAAATCGGTTAAAGTGCCGGTTTGCACAGCAATGCCATTGCATAAGAGCTGCCACTCGGCATAACAGTTATTTAAATTTTTGAAGAAATTTTCATTATAAATTTTTATTTCCCCATTGTCTAAATCCAAAGGGCTTGCCCAAACAGATTGATAAAAATAACCCACTTCGTGCATGTGCGGATTCAGTATCCGGTCGGGGCCAATTAATCCATTATCCAAAAAGTTTTTATCTGAAACATCATGTGTATTATAATCGCCGCCATAGCCATAATAAACTATTCCGTTACTATCTTTTTTATGCAATGACTGGTCAACAAAATCCCAAATAAAACCGCCCTGATATTTTGGATACTTACGAACCAAGTCCCAATACTCTTTAAATCCGCCTTCCGAATTTCCCATGGCATGTGCATATTCGCATTGTATTAAAGGTTTGGGCGGATTATTTGTAACATATTTTTCGCATTCGCCGTAAGGCAAATACATGGGGCAATAAATATCAGTAAACTCATTTAAACCTGCGCGTTCGTATTGTACAGGACGTGTACTGTCTTCATTTTTTATCCACCGGTAACAGGCTTCAAAATTAGGACCAAAACCTGCTTCGTTACCCATCGACCAAATTATAATGGAAGGATGATTATAGTTGCGTTGAACATTTCTTTGATTACGTTCAAGATGCGCTTTGGAAAATAAGGGGTTTTTGGCAAGTGTTTTATCCCCATAGCCCATACCATGCGATTCGAGATTAGCTTCCGCAACCATATAAATACCGTATTTATCGCAGAGGTCGTACCACAAATTGTTGTCAGGATAATGACAGGTGCGTACCGCATTAATATTATTTTCTTTCATTATTTTAATATCCTGCAACATACGTTCGGGCGAAAGATAATAACCATTGTCGGGATCCATTTCGTGACGGTTAACACCTTTAATTAAAACAGGTTTGCCATTCACCAACAACTGCGAATTTTTTATTTCAACTTTCCTGAAACCAATATTTTGAGGAACAACTTCAAGTATTTTTTCTTTATCGGATAAAATAGTTAAAAGTGAATACAGGTTAGGCGTTTCGGCTGTCCACTTAGCAGGATTTTTTATATCCATTGAAACAATATGTTTTCCTTTACCTGCTGTTTGCGCTGTGCTTACAATGTTTCCGCCTGCATCCAACAATTTTAAATTGGAGATTCCTCCACCCTTAATATCAAGAGCTACATTTAGTTTAGCATTGGTAAAATTTTCATCCAGATCGGTTGACACACGGATTTCATTGATGTGATTTTTATTTTTTGCAAACAAAAAACAATCACGGCCAACGCCTGATAACCGCCAAAAATCCTGATCTTCCAGGTAACTTCCATCGCACCAGCGAAATACCTGAAAGGCAAATAAATTTTTACTGCCGGGTTTTATCAATTTAGTAATATCAAATTCTGCCTCCAGCTTGCTGTCTTCGCTGTAGCCTGCAAATTGTCCATTGATCCATAAATAAATGTTTGAAGTTACCGAACCGAAATGAGCTATAATTTCTTTGCCCGACCAATTCTCGGGAATGAATATTTCTTTACGGTACGAGCCAACATGGTTTTTTTCTGTGGGAACAAAAGGTGGATTATTTGCAAAATAATTGCTCCAGGGATAAGCAATATTGGTGTAAAGCGGGTCGCCATAGCCATTTACTTCCCAAATGCCCGGTACAGGTATTTCATTCCAGTTCTTATCACTAAAATTCGGGGTGTAAAAATCCAACGGACGACTATCGGCATCTTTCACCCAATTAAATTTCCACTTTCCATTAAGCGATAAAAAATTGCAAGAATTTTCCTTTATGCCTTTCAAAGCAAGTTCTTCATTTTCGTAAGCGAAGAAATTGGTATGCAAAGGCAGCCTGTTTATTTCGTTTATGTTAGGGTCCTGCCATTCGTTGTGATTAAGTGTTTGAGAAAAACTATGTTGAGAAAATAACAGCACGACGAACATTATTGCGGAAGATATTTTTTTCATTGACAAAAATATTGATGATTATTATTTATCATTAGCTATTGCGAAAATAAGATAGATGTATATTTTACACTTAATATTTTTTCGGCCAAAATTATTTTGTTTCCAGTACCAGCGTACTCACATTTTTATCCGGTTTAATGCCATTTAACAAAATGGTGATACCTTTTTTATTTTGAGCGAACTTTAATGAACTGCCCGACATTTGTTTACACGAAACAATCTTTTTATCAAGTGGCGGAAGTTGCAAAGTATCTTTTATGCTCAGCAAGTGAATAAATATTTTGTTTCTCTTTTGCACTGATCCATAATAATTATCTACCGGTTCAAAAGGTCCCGGGCGTGTTCCGTAAATACTGTTTCCATAATTACGAAGCCATTGCCCTACTTCGTTTAAACGGGCAATATGTGTTTCGGGGATTACACCTTGGGCATCGGGGCCAACATTTAATAACATGTTTCCGCCTCTGTCAACTGTATTTACCAACATTGTAATTATTTCTTTCAAGGTCATTAAATTTTGAACCGGGTTGTAGCCCCAACTGGTTTGATTAAGATTTAAGCATTTTTCCCAGGGCGTATTAATGATGGGGCCTTGTATGATTCCTCCGCCTTCATTACATTGAAAATCGCCTTCCCACCCCGAACGCGGATTAATTACTACGTCGGGCTGGTACCTTCGAACCATTTCATTTAATTTTACCGGATCCCAAAACCATGCTGCATCTGCATCACTGCCTTTATGTGCAAGCCATCCGCCATCATACCAGAGTATATCAATCTTGCCGTAATTTTTCATTAATTCTTCCACCTGACCGTATCCCTGTTTTTTCATCAATGCTGCATTCTCACTCAACTCTTTTGGTTTGAAATAACCGGGAAATCGCCAGTCCATTGGTGAGTAATAAATACCAACTGCAAGCCCTGCTTTACGGCAGGCATCGGTATATTGTTTTATAAAATCGCGATGGGCGGCTGTTTCATAACTGTTGAAATGTAAATAACTTGATGGGCTGTTCCACAAAGCAAATCCATCGTGGTGGCGTGCAGTAAGAACCATGTATTTCATTCCTGCATTTTTTGCTACGGAGGCCCAAATATTTGCATCAAAATGTTGCGGGTTAAATTGATGGGCAAGTTTTGCATATTCCTCAGCCGGTATTTTATCGTTAAACATGTGCCACTCGCCTTTTCCTTCTATGGCATATAAACCCCAATGTATAAACATGCCGAACTTTGCATCCTGCCACCACTTCATTTGCTGTTGCGATAGTTTTAATTCGGGTGCAATAATTCCATTGGCTCCTTTAACGCCACCATATTTCTCCATTGACTTTAATTCGTCGCCTTTTAGATCCTGGGCATACACACTATTTAAAGAAACGAGCATTATCATGCTCAAGAAGACTAAGAACACGCTGGTTTTTGCCATACTGAATGAAAATAATTTTTATTTAAATATGAGTCCACTTCTGCAAACTTATTTCGTCCAATGTATATTTAATATGGCAGTGGATGAGTTTCATACCTAATCCCCCTCCTTTTCAGGAGGGGGATTGAAGATATTTTTAATTGTTTATAAAAAACTACCTCTAAAATTTTAATATCCCGGATTTTGAATAAGTTTTGGATTCTTATTCATTTCATCCAATGTAATAGGTACAAAATAGCTCTTTTTGTCCCAATTGCGTGTTGAAAGTTGAGTTACAGAATAGGTAGGCGTACCTGTTCCATAGGTTGTACCCAAAACATAGGTTGTACCCGAAACATAAGGATAAATAATATTAATTGCTTTTACATTACTATATCCTGCTTTATCTCCATATACTGCGGGGTCGCAAATCATCCAACGGCGTATATCAAAATAACGCAATTCCTCAAAAGCCAATTCTATTTTTCTTTCGTGTTGCAGACTTGCCATTAAAGTAGCACCACTTGTTGAAATCGCAGGCATGGCAGCTCTTGCTCTCACCTGATTAATATAACTTCTTGCCTGGGCATCGGCATTGGCGCCGCCTGCTAAACCAAGACCAATACAAGCTTCAGCATAGTTTAATAAAACTTCGGTATAACGCATATATCTCCATGGTGCTGATTGCATGGTCTTTACAGGATCAACTGTTGGATCAAGCAATTTTCTTTGATAATATCCTGTTTTTCCAGCATTCCATGTATTCACTTTTGTGTAATTATCTTTAGTATCCCATCCACCAACAGTTGTTCCTGAGCCATCCACGGTTTGGTATCCTGTTTGAATTTTACCTGTAGGCTCAAAAGGGGCTATATCTGTTGATCTTGCACGCCAATAAGAACCATCATATAAAACGGTAGCATAAAAGCGGGGATCGCGGTTGGCATAAGGTGCCGCCGCTTCGGTTGCATTACCCCAGTTAAAAGTGCTGCCATCATTCATTTCATATTCATCAACAAATTGTTGCGTTGGTGTATTTACCCCCCATCCCCAAAAGCCATTTGGGCTATTGAAAAGTGTTGGACTATAATTGGCATCCGTTTTCCCATAAGAATTCCAATTTGCTTTAAACGAAGAAGCAAAATATTTTATAAAAATATCTTCGGAGGTTGATGATTGTAAAAATAAGTTACCATAATTGGTAGCAGCTTCATCTCCACTTGCCGGATTGGGTTTATATAACGAATACATTCCCAAATTAATCACTGCGTTGGCAGCATCTTTGGCTTTTTGCCAACGCGCTTGCCTGTCACTTGCCGAGAAGCTGGTGTAACGAACCAATTCGGGGTGAGCATAACTTGCAAATGGGTCACTAACATTGCTGTTACCACCATTATATAAATCGCTGGCAGCATACAATAAAGCCCTTGATTTTAATGTCAAAGCTGCGCCTTTTGTTGCCCTGCCCACTTGACCTTGTACCAACGGAAGGTATTTTGCAGCACTATCGCAATTATCAGAAATAAACTGTATACAATTGGCATAAGTATCTCTCGCTACGCTAAAGCTATCGGTTAAAGTATAGGCTTTGGTAATAAGAGGTACACCGCCATAAAAACATACCAAATTATGATACAAATAAGCCCTTAAGAAAAACACTTCACCTTTTAATTCATTCTTCGTAGCTGTATCAACAGGCGATGTGTTTATTTTAGAAAAGAAAAGGTTGGTTGCTCTGATGAACGCATATTCGTTTTGCCAGTCAAAATGCCAATATTCCGGCATATTTGAATTATATGAAAACCCTCCTAAATTACTGTTGGTTAACTGGCTTTGTACAATAGGTCCGGTACCACTCCAACCTTCGTTTATATCATGTGCTTCATCGGTCGAAAGTGCTAAAGTACTCCAGTCACAACCATGAGGTAATCCACCGTATATATCATTCACATATGCTGTTAGTAAGCCGGGGTCAGTTGAATTAAAAACGGCATCATCCGAAACCGAACTCACTGGCGATAGGTTTAGAGTATTTTTGTTACACGATATACCTACCCCTACTAAAACAGCCAATAAAGAAAGCAGGTAAACAATATTTTTTTTCATATTTAATTTTTTAAATAATTAATAAGTTGAGATATTAGAATGTTACAGTAATACCCATACTCACCACTCTTTCCAAAGGATAACTGGCTCCATTAATACCATAAGCCGAACCATGAGCATCAGTATTAGCATTTAATTCTGGATCGAAGTCTTTTAGATCGGGCGTATAGGTTAATAAGTTGTACCCGCTTATATATACTCTTAAATTTTTAATGCCTGCACCTTGAAGATCTTTATTATTAACATTGTAGCCCAATTGCAAGGTTTTTAAACGAATATAATTGCTCTTATGCAGGAAATAGGTATTTGAATTGCCCCAATACCAGTTGTATCGGTCCATAGTTCTTGGAACATTGGCAGTTGTGTTAGTAGGTGTCCATCTGCCTTCGACAAAACTATTACGGTAATTGGTAAACTTTCCTCCATCTTCACTCAAATACTGTACAGCACCGGTAGCCCCTTGCAACAGTATAGCTATATCAAAGTTTTTATAGCTCAAATTAATATCACTACCAAAAGTAAAAGTGGGAATATTGTTTTTATAAATGCGCTTTTGGTCGTTTTGATCAATTACTCCATCTTTATTCACATCTACAAATCTAATATCACCCGGCGCCGGTGTAGTGCCAATTTTATAAGTTAAATTATCGGCTGTAATTTCAGCTTGGTTATGATAAATGCCATTGGCTTGGTAATAAAGTCCCGAACCCATAGGATGCCCTGTAGTTTGTTGCCATACAGGTATACCGGGAGTTTCACCCCATTGCAATACTTTATTTTTGGCATAGCTTCCATTTATTGATACCGAATATCCTAATTTATTGCGGGTAACATCTTTATAGGTAATTACAAAATCAACGCCCTGGTTTTGAGCTTTACCGTAGTTTACACTTGGCAAACTCAATCCTGCAGAAGCGGGTACAGTAGCATTTTGCGGCCATAAGATATTACTTCTTTTATAGTAAAAATAATCGGCTTCTAAGGTTAGTTTGTTGTGTAAAAAATTGGCGTTAAATCCTATATTGGCCTGGTTAGATACTTCCCAGGTGATATTAGGGTTGGCCACAACACTTGCATATAAAGTTTGCAACTCGGTTAGTACGTTATTGGAATTAACAACAAATGGGTAATAACCGTAGCTATAAGGATTTCCCAATAAATAAGAAGTCAAGTATTGAAAATCTCCCACACGGTCGTTACCTGTTTGTCCCCATGAAGCACGCAGTTTAAAGTAATTAATAAATTTAATATTGTTTTTAAAAAAATTTTCATCCGAAGCTACCCAACCCGCCGAAATGCC
>JAGWPQ010000653.1 GCA_028877045.1 Bacteroidota bacterium
ATGCCGATGTTTTAAAATATATTTTTCATCCCAACTTGACAGCAGAAGAAACGTATCGGTACACCGATGAAAAAGAAAATATCTACCGCGAAATTTATGCACCGCACATAAAACCCGTTGCCGGATTAATTGAGTTGCTGGAATTATTGCAGCAAAAAAATATTCCGATGGTGATTGCAACATCGGGCATCCCGGTAAACATAGAATTTATGTTGCAGCATATTCCCATTAAAAAATATTTTAAATCAATTATCAACAGCACGCATATTTCGCATGGCAAACCGCATCCCGAAATTTATCAGATCGCTGCAAAAAATTTAGGTTTTGCACCCGAAAAATGTATCGCTTTCGAAGATGCTGTTGCAGGCGTTCAATCGGCAAAAGCAGCCGGATTAAAAACTATTGCATTAACAACAACACATCAATCTGAAGAATTAAAACAAGCCGATAAAATTGTAAAAGATTTTACTGAAGTTACCATGGAAATGATGCAGGCTGTTTTAAAAAATTAATTTTATTTTTTGTTACCGGCTGTGGTCTTTCATGGCATCAACTGTTGCGTCGCACTCTTCAACTGTATAACATTGGCCATCTTTTAACAACACTATAAATTTATGTTTTGCAAATAGTTTGGTATCGAATTTGAACTAAGGCTGCGAACCGTTATTTTTACCATATCAAAGTCACCTGTCCTGAAAAAATTTTTAAAAATACTGCGATACGTTTTATTAAGCTTCATTGCCCTTATTTTATTGGCATTTATAACCGTGCAGGTAGGCTTTGTTCAGAACTGGTTATTGAAAAGGGTTACGTCTAGATTATCGGCGGCATTGGGAACCGAAGTAAGCGTAAAAAATGTAAGCTTTTCGTTGTTCAACAAACTGAATATGGAAGGCACGATGGTTCGTGATAAAAAAGGCGATACACTTTTATATGCCGGTGCTTTAAAATTCAGGATCACCGATTGGTTTTTTTTAAAAGATAAAGCCGAAATAAAATACATTGGCCTTGAAGATGCGGTTGTAAAAATGCAACGCAAGGATTCAGTTTGGAATTATCAGTTTGTTGCCGATTATTTTTCTTCCCCAAAAACAAAACAAAAAAATAAAAATGAAAAAAATATTGACCTTGATCTGAAAAAAGTTGATCTGAAAAATATTTCATTTTTAGAAAATGATCTCTGGCGCGGCGAAAGAATGAATATTAAATTATCGAGTTTGGTATTGGATGCCGATACAATAAATTTCAATACGAAAACTTTTTGGGTTAATGATATCAATATTGATAAACCTTATTTTTATATTTTAGATTTCCACGGTTTTCGACCCGACTCTTTAAAGCCGCAAGATAATGTTGATACGGGCTTACAATTAAATACTGGCAACGTAGTTTTAAAAGTTAAGAAGATAACAATTAAAAATGGAACAATAAGTATTCACGGAAATGAAGAGAAAGCCGATACTTATTTTGATGGCTCACATTTGTTCATCACAAAAGTGAATGGAAAATTTAATAATACTGTTTTAATAAAAGATACTTTAAGAAGCGATGTTGAAATAAGTGCCAAAGAAAGAAGCGGACTGGAATTAAAAAAATTAAAAGCCAAATATCGTGTAACACCTCAGATCATGGAGTTTGCAAAAATGGATCTGCAAACAAATAAAAGCCGGATTGGCGATTACTATGCCATGAAATATAAAGCCTTCAATGACGACTTTTCCGATTATATCAACAAAGTTGTGATGGAGGCCAGATTTACAGATGCGAAAATCAGCAGCGATGATATTGCTTTTTTTGCACCCGAATTATCATCATGGAAAAGAGAAGTTTTGCTAAGTGGAAATGGCAAAGGAACCGTTGCAAATTTTAATGTAAATAATTTCTTTGCAAAAGCGGGCAATACAACCTACATGAGCGGAAACCTTTCTATGAAAGGCTTACCCGATATTTTCCGCACACAAATTGATTTTACGAACGGCGTTTTAAAAACCAATTATAACGATGTAACAATTTTTGCACCTCCTGTAAAAGATGTTCAGATTCCTGATCTGGCAGCTCTAGGCGATGTTTTATTTCGCGGAAATTTTAAAGGGAGCATTATTAATTTTAATACTTCAGGTACCATCAGTACAGCCATTGGTGCCGTAACTGCAAATGTTTCGATGCAATTGCCAAGAGGCAAAGATGCAACTTACACTGGTGCCGTTACAACGACTCAATTTAATATTGGGAAATTTTTGCGATACGATCTGTTAGGTCTTGTTGATTTTAACGGAAAAATATCAGGCAACAATTTTTCGATCGACAAATTAAAAACTACTATTCAGGGAAACATCAGCAGTTTGAGTTTTAACGATTATACTTATTCAAACATCACTACCAACGGAACTTTTCAAAAAAAATATTTTAATGGCGAAGTAAATATAGATGACCCCAATTTGGATTTTAAAAGTCAGGTTGAAGTAGACCTCACAAAAGAACAGCCGAGCTTTAATATTTTAGGCGATCTTCAGAAGTCAAATTTAAAGCCACTGAACTTTTTCAGAAACAATTTAACATTAACAGGATTATTGGATGTAAATTTTTCAGGAAAAGACATTGACCATTTTCTCGGTACTGCAAAATTTTTAAATGCAAATATCAAAAGCGATGATGTTCGTTTGGGCTTTGATTCATTGAATCTAACATCAACCTTTACCGACTCGGTAAAATCTTTACGTCTAACCAATAACGATTTCACTGCAAATATTGATGGTGAATTTAATATTGTTGATCTGCCCAATAATTTTCAGGCATTCCTTCATCATTATTATCCAGCTTATATTTCGGCACCTTCGGCATTACTCAAAAAACAAAAATTTACCGTATCGCTTTCAACAAATTATATTGAGCCGTATTTAAAATTATACGACAAAAAAATATCAGGCTTTAATGATCTTCGGGCTACGGGAATTGTTGACACCAAGAAAGACAGTTTTGCAATTAGCGTAACTGTTCCTTATGCAGGATATGGTCATTATTCCATTACCGGTGCCGATATTAATGGTATAGGTAATTTAGATAGTCTTACCGTTTTGGGCGATGTGTCGAGTGTACAGGTAAGCGATAGTCTTTCTTTTCCCAATTCACATTTTTCAGTAAAAGCAAGTAATGATCATTCTTTCGTATCGCTGAAAACAAGTGCCAGCAATACTTTGAACGAAGCGGATTTAAATGCTGATGTGTTTACTTTAAAAGACGGTGTCCGCATAAAATTTGATCCGTCTTCATTTATTTTAAATGAAAAGAAATGGCATTTAGAAAAAGAAGGCGAAATAATTCTCAGAAAAGATTTTGTTTCAGCTCAAAATGTAAAATTCTCTCAGGGTTTTCAGGAAATAACTGTTGAAACCGAAGCAGCGGATGGCGACAGCAAAAATAACCTGATGCTTAAATTAAAAAATGTTGTGCTGGGGGATGTGACCTCATTATTTTTTAAAGATCCTAAATTGGAAGGCGCTGCATCGGGTGAAATTCATTTACATGATTTTTATGGAAAGTTTAAAGTTGAATCGAATCTAAAAGCCGAACAATTCAGATTGAATGATGACAGCATTGGCTTGGTAACCATCAAAGCAGGATATAGCAGCAGCACCAACATGGTTTCTTTCGAGGTAGAATCACTTAACAAAGGATATAAACTTTTTGCAGATGGCTCGTATAATACGAAAGATTCTATCAATACAGCTTTGATCATCAATGCAAAATTCGACAGCTCACATATTGATTATCTGAACAAATTACTGATTGGCATTTTTAGTGATATTGATGGTATGGCTTACGGAAATTTAACAGTGAAAGGCAATCCGAATGCGCCTGAATTATCGGGAAGAATCAAATTATATAAAGCCAATTTGAAAGTCGATTATACCCAAGTCTCGTATAAAATAGATTCCGCCGATATTAAATTTGAAAATGATGGAATTGATTTTGGTGAAATAACTATACATGATACTTTTAAAAATAAAGGAATTGTAAAAGGAAAATTGTTTGAGAAAGGTTTCAAAAATATGAGTTTCGATTTTGATCTTTCAACAAATAAATTATTATTGATCGATACCAAACAAAAAGATAATCCGCAGTTTTATGGCAAAGCTATCGGCAAAGCCAAATTAAGTTTTAAAGGTCCTGAATCAAATGTCAAGATGTCGATAGCTGCCGAAGCAAATGATTCTTCACACATCTATATTTTAAATGCAGTAAGTAAAGAAGGCGATGATGAAGGTTTCATTGTATTTAAAAAGTATGGCGATGAAATAGAATCAGAAGACAGTAAAAGCAATTTTAATTTATTAGTAGATCTTGATGTTACAGCCAACAGAAAAGTACAAATAGATGTTATTTTAGATCCGTTAAGCGGCGATGTAATTAAAGCAACCGGCGATGGGAGATTAAGAATCAGAGTTGGCACAAACGACCCGTTGACC
>JAGWPQ010000654.1 GCA_028877045.1 Bacteroidota bacterium
AATCGATCAAACCGGGCATCACCGTTTTGTTTTTCAGGTCGATTATTTTATCGTTTGCATTTGCGGCTACATAACCTTTCTCAACATCAACAATTTTATTTCCCTCAATAATTACACTCATCTCTTTTAAAACCTGCAATTGTTTAACATCAATTAATTTTCCGCAATGCAAAATAGTCCGTTGCGCAAATGTTGTTTGCGCAAACAATAAAGCAATTAGTAATAATTTTTTCATGTTAGGCTTTTTTTTGAAAGATATAAAAAGCAAAAGATAGTTCTTGAAAAATATGGTGGAAATATTGCGAAAGAAGAAATTATTTTTTATGGCGCACGGTTCTTGCTTTTTGCAGTGAATACTTACCGTATTTATCTTTCACGCTGTCGATGGCTTTATACAAATTCGATTTTTTTTCTGCATCGTCAAATAAGCTGCCCTGAATAGCATGATTGGTCAATTCGCTCAAACGTACGCCCAGCAAGCGAATGGGTGTTCCTTTGCGGTACAATTTATGAAACAGATCAATGGCAACAGGGATCAATTCATCATCCCTCAAGGTATAATCAATTGTTGTTTGCCGCGATGTTGTCTCAAAATCGGGATAACGTATTTTTACTGCAATGCATCCGGCAAGTTTTTCATCCTTGCGTAATTCGTAAGCAATTTTTTCTGTCATGCGCACCAATTCGCTCAGCAAAAAATCAATATCGGTTTTATTTTCTTCAAAAGTATTTTCGGTAGAAATAGATTTCGCTTCGTGATACTGATGTACTTCACCAAAATGCAAACCCTGTGCTTTCTGATACAGATCAATTCCCCACTTCCCTAATTTTTTTTCTAATTCGGCTTCTGTTTTTTTTAAAATATCGCCAATCAAAAAAATGCCCATCGATTTTAAAACAGTAAAAGTTTGTTCGCCCACGCCCGAAAATTTATTTACCGGCAATGGTGCCAAAAATTCTTTTTCCATTCCGGGTTGCACAAATAAATAACCGTTTGGTTTTGCTTCATCAGTTGCAATCTTTGCTACCATTTTATTACTCGCCAATCCAAACGAAATGGGCAATTTAGTTTCATCAATAATTTTATTTCGCAGATCGATCGTCCATTGATATGGATCAAAATATTTATCCATCCCAGTCAAGTCAATATAAAACTCATCAATACTTGCTTTCTCAAACAATGGCGCTTTCGATGCAATAATATCTGTAACCCAACGGCTGTAACGACTGTACTCACCTCTTGCAGCATTTGTGATAATTGCATGTGGACAAAGCTGCATGGCTTTCTTCATCGGCATCGCACTATGCACGCCAAATTTTCTTGCTTCGTAACTGCATGTTGTAACCACGCCGCGTTCTTTACTGCCACCAACGATCACGGCTTTTCCTTTCAGCGACGGATCGCTTAGCACAGCCACGCTTACAAAAAAACTATCGAGGTCTAAATGAGCAATATATCGTTGCGGTTTGTTCATGCAACTTCTAAATTAGGGAAGATTTTTTTGGTGACGGGCTTTTGTATTTCTATTCATCGTCTGTTGCGTCGCACACTTGTACGTTCTAAGCTACGAAGAGCGAGCCATGAGCTTCGAGCAAAAGCTCGCAGCCCGAAGTTAATAACTTATGGCTATTTTAACACATTCAAAATTTCTTCGTCAATCCGTTTTGGCTTGAAAGTTTTTTTATCCAGCAAAACCCAAACACTTTTTGCTGTAATAATTTTTCTGTTATCTGCTTTGCGGATAATTTCATAATGCCTGTCCCACGAAACAGCAGAATGATCGCCTGTCCATGTTCTCATCAACAATTCATCATTCAAAAAAGCCTGTGAGAGATAATCAATTTCATGACGGCGTGCCACCCATAAAATTTTTTCATCCAATTCAGGCGATACAAAACTTGTCCAGTGTTTGGTGGCAATATCCTGCATCCATTGCACATACACCACATTGTTTACATGTTGCAATGCATCTAAATGTTCGGGTAAAACAGTGAATGAAAATTCAAAAATATTTTTCATCGATAAATTTCTAATAAGCCATCAGGTAACACAACATGCACCTCTTTTTTCTTTCGGTCGATCTTCTGCAATGTTTCTTCATGCAACGGGATCAATGCTTCATTACCATTCAAACTGATCCGCAACAAAACCTGATGCGGTTGTTCGATCACTTCTTCAATCGGTCCTAAATTTTCGCCTTCATTAATTATTGAAAAGCCCAGAAGTGCGATGGGTGCTGATTTTCCGGCTATCTTCCTGAAATCATCATCCAACAACCAAACATTTTTTTGTATCAATCGATGCGCCGATTCTTTACTTTCAATCCCATCAATCAACACATAAATCTCTTCGTTATCTTTTGCTTTAGATGATTGAACAAAATAGGGCAGATAGCTATTTTTTTGTTGTTCAATAAAAATTGCTTCGATGCCTTTGAGTGTAGTTTTTTTGCCGAGTGCATGTTTTAAAATTACTTCACCTTTCACACCAAATGTGGCAACTATTTTTCCTATGTTAATGTATTCGTTCATTTCAGTTGCAAGATAAACTACGATTAACTATGATTGGAAGAATGATAAACAAGATGCAAAAAAAGATCCCGAACAAAATTGTCCGGGATCTTTTTGGAAACTATTTTCATCATTTGATTAAGCTTCGCTTGAACCTTCAGCCGGTTCAACTTTCTTCACTGCGGGTTTGTACTCGCGGCGTTGACGTTGCTGGCTGCGGTGTTTGTCGCCACGTTGTTTAATCTGGGCTTCATGTTCATCATGCCATGCCTGGAATTTAACCATTGCAGTTGCATCATCGAACAAGCCTAATTTAACTCCGCGTAACAAATGTTTCAAATACAATACTCCCTTGAAAGAGAGGATTCGACGAACTGTATCTGTAGGTTGCGCTCCTTTATGTAACCAATCCAATGCTTTTTGACGGTCTAATTGAACGGTTGCAGGTACAGTTAATGGATTGTAAGTTCCTAATTTCTGGATAAACTTACCATCTCTTGGTGCACGGGCATCGGCCACTACAATAAAGTAGAAAGGACGTTTTTTGCTGCCGTGTCTTTGTAATCTCATTTTTACTGCCATGTTAAATAGAAATTTAAAGGCGTTATTAAATAGGGTTTATCTGACTATGACTAATCAGGACGGCGAAATTAATGGTAAAATTCTTTCCTTCCAAGTTTCAATGATAAGGAATTGTTAGAATTTTTTGAAGAACAGCTTTTAAGGCTAAAATTGAGCTGCGCAGAACAATACTGACTTACAATCTATTTACTAGCGGTCCTGCATTTAAAACCATTGCGGATTCATGTTTATGAAATGAATCTTATTAGATATAAAACATTTGTTACTTTGCAAGCATTAATATTTTTTTATGTTGTATTCAATGACAGGTTACGGAAGAGCAGAGGAAACAGTTGGTGATAAAACTTTTTTAGTGGAAGCAAAATCGCTGAACGGGAAACAGTTCGATATCCGTTTGCAGTTGCCTGCTTTATTAAAACCTTATGAATTTGAGATCAGAAATATTTTGAATGAAGGATTGGAACGCGGCAGTGTTGAATGTATCATCAGCATCAAACAAAACGGAACTGCTAAACCGGTAACAATAAATACCGATCTGCTGAAAGCCTATTATCAATCTGTTGCCAGTGTAGCAGTTGAATTAAAAGCCGATGTTGATCAATTGCTTGCTGCAGTGTTACGATTACCCGAAGTAGTTATTAACTCAACCGAAATGATCAGTGAAAACGATTGGAAACAATTTCAATCGGTATTAAAAAAAGCGATCAGCGATTTGAACGATCATCGCATAGAAGAAGGAAAATCTTTGGAAGCTGATCTGCTGAAACGAATCGTAAATATTGAGGAACATCAAAAAACAATCACTGCTCTGGAACCCCGACGCAGAGAAAAGATAAAAGAAAATCTGGTGAAATTATTGGAAGAAAATGTGGGTAAAGAAAATTATGATGCCAATCGCCTGGAACAGGAATTGATTTTTTATATCGAGAAGATCGACATCAGCGAAGAGCAGGTCCGTTTAAAAAACCATTGCGATTATTTTCGTTCTATCTTGGATGAAAAAATAAAAAGCAAGGGCAAAAAATTATCTTTTATCCTGCAGGAGTTTGGCCGCGAAATCAATACTACCGGCTCTAAAGCCAACGATTCGGAAATTCAAAAATGCGTTGTGCTGATGAAAGATGAATTAGAAAAAGCAAAAGAACAGGTATTGAATGTGTTGTAATTTTTTTGCTGTTAATTTTGAAAGATGAAACCAAGTTTATTTTTTATTGCTGCATTTGTTTTCATTACTTCCTGCACAACACAGGATGTGTATGAAAAAACAACTGCATTTCCCTCGCATGAATGGAACAGCAAAGAATTATTGCCTTTTACATTTACCATCAAAGACACATCTTCTTTATATAATTTTTATGTTGTGCTGCGCCACGAAGATGCTTATCAATACAAAAACATCTGGTTGAATATTAAAATAAAGGACCCCGATTCAACTTATTCCATCAAAAGAGAATTTACGTTGGCCGATAACACAAAATGGCTGGGGACAGGAATGGATGATATTATTGAACACCGCATCGCTTTTAATCCCATTCCCATCAGTTTAAAAAAAGGTGATTACACTTTTACGCTGCAGCAAATCATGCGTGAAGATACTTTGCAACATATTTTAAACGCCGGTATCCGTGTTGAAAAAGCAAAACCATGAGTCTTTTTTCAAAACATAAATTAGTTGTTCTTACTTCTGTTTACTGGTTAATGTTGTTCTATATTTTAGCAGCATTATTCTGGTGGTTCATTGCACTCAATCATCAAAACAAAACCATGGCCGATCTGCGCCTGCAGGATGTACAAAAAAACGATCCTCAATTTGCACAAAAACAAAATAAGATCATCGCAGAAAGAAACCGCAAAACAACACAGTACATTGGCGAGGGAACTATTTTTCTGGCATTGATATTAGTGGGTGCCGTATTTGTTTACCGCGCCACGCGGCGACAAATAAAATTATCGCAGCAGCAACAAAATTTCATGATGGCAGTAACACACGAATTAAAAACACCGATCGCCGTTACACGATTGAATTTAGAAACGCTTTTAAAAAGAAAATTAGAAACCGATAAACAGGAAAGGCTTATCAGTCATACGATCCAGGAGACCGACCGTTTAAATGTTTTGTGCAATAATATTTTACTGGCGTCGCAATTGGATGCCGGTTCGTACCGCATTGTTAAACAGGAAATTAATTTAAGCGAATTGATCCATGGCTGTGCCGGTGATTTTAAAACACGTTTTCCGCAAAGAAAAATCGATACGGTTGTTCAGGAAAATATTTATATTGAAAGTGAAGAGCTGTTACTGCAGATGCTGGTAAATAATTTAATTGATAATGCACTGAAATATTCCCCAAAAGAATCGGTTATCATGGTATCGTTAAATGAAAGCGATAACAAAATTAAATTGCAGGTAAGCAACGAAGGCAGTAGTTTGACAGATGATGAAAAGAAAAAGGTTTTTGAGAAATTTTACCGTACCGGAAATGAAAATACGCGTAAAACAAAAGGAACCGGATTGGGCTTATACCTTTGCCGTAAAATAATGGAAGATCATAACGGAAAAATTGTTGTGGCCGATAATCAGCCTTCAGGAACTATATTTACAGCAACATTTCATTCATCATGACAGAAAATAAAAAAGGAAATATTTTATTGGTAGAAGATGAAGAAAATCTTCACGAAACATTGAAACTTAACCTCGAAATGGAAGGTTATGAAATCACTTCTGCCTTCGACGGAACCAATGCGTTAAAAGCCATTGCCAACGAATATTTTGATTTGATCGTACTGGATGTGATGATCCCGGAGATAGACGGCATAAGGGTTTTAGAAACTATCCGCGTTAATAATAACGAAGTTCCCGTTTTAATATTAAGTGCAAAAAATTCGAACGCCGATAAAGTATTGGGATTAAAAAAAGGTGCCGATGATTATTTGACCAAACCTTTTAATCTCGAAGAATTATTATTGAGAGTTGAAAAATTGATTCATAAGAATAAGAAGATCCTGGTTAAAGAAACCATAGGTGATACCTATCAGTTCGGAAAAAATAAAATCGATTTCAAAGCACAAAAAGCTACATCCTATACCGGACAGGAAGTTGAACTGAGCAAGAAAGAAACCATGCTCTTAAAATTAATGATCGAGAATAAAGGAGATGTGGTAAACCGCGAAAAAATATTGCAGGTTGTTTGGGGCTATAATGTTTATCCAACCACAAGGACCATCGATAATTTTATTCTCAACTTCCGTAAGTATTTTGAAGAAGACAGTCGCAACCCCAAACACATACACTCCGTTCGTGGCGTGGGTTACAAGTTTACAGATTAAATTATTATACCAATTTTTCAAGCGCAATAAATACCGATTCCTTACTGATTACAGCAACCGGCGAATACAATGCTTCATTACATTGATGTATGATTGAAACAAATAAATGCTTCTTCTCAACATTCGTTTCGCTTTGCATAAATTCTGTGGCTAATTGTTTTGCATGAATAAAAAATTTTTTATCCGATTCAATTAATAAAAGTTCATTTAATTTTTCTGTATTAGTTACTACAGTTGGCTCGGGCAATTTTTCAGCTTCATCAGTTACAGGAACAGTTTCATTTTTTATTTCAGTATTAATGAGCTCATTTGTATTTTTTGTCTGTTGTTGTTTTCGTCCCAATCCCAACCACCATGAAATGCCCGCCAGCAAAGCAATTGCAGGAACTATCCAGATGTATTTATGATTGGTGATATCCTGCGAAATTTTATTTATTTCATACTTATTTTTTAATGCAGGCGAAACTTTGATCACAATACTATCGCTCCGGATCGTTTTATACTGTTGCGAATTAATGTCGAGATAATTAAATTCTACAGGTGGAATGATTACGGTACCGGCATGTTTTGCAACAAACGGAATTAAAAATGTTTTTGCTCCGCTTGCAGGAAAGATCATTTTATTAATATCCGATTTCTCGGTATTATCAAAATGCTCCGTATTATCCGACCAATTAATTTTCGGGCAATTAATGCTCTGAAAATTACCCGAGCCCGAAATATTTATTTCGAGCATATTAGTATCATCGGCAGTATCAATTATCTTATCTGCTTTTGCAGTGATAGAAAAATCGCCGATCGTGCCGTTAAAATCTGCAGGTTTATTTTTTTCGGGTAAAGGATTAACATGAATGGTAAGCGGTTCGTTGCTTAGTGTTACAGTTTGTACAGTTGGTGTTTCATCTCCAAACGAATTTTTCCGAAACAATGTGATCTCATTTTCTACAGAAGCATTATCTAATTTCAGATCGCCGGTTTGCAGGGGAAATAATTGTACTTTTCGTATCACATAACTTTTATATTCTTTGCCTTTCAGTGTCACAATGTGCGGGAACTGGTCCTCTGTCGTCATCTCGTAAACCGTGCAGCCGCTGAATGCCGGTTGTTTTGCAATTTTTGATTGAGAACGAAGCCTCGTAAATAATTCATAGGTTACCGATATCGGTTCGCCAACAACGCAGGATGTTTTATTGGCAGTTACTTTCACAAAAATATTGTCCTTAATTTTTGATGCAAATGTTTCGCCGGGATGTAAAATTGAAGCTTTATCAATTTCATCTTCGCCTAAAACATCTTCCTGAAAAAATCCACCGGGTAATTGCAAGCTATTCGAAGATGCGTTCACACCTGCAACATGCGCTGTATTTTTTACTGTGATATTTATTGCCGAACAACTTATTTTTTTTCCGGCAACTTCAACACTGGCGGCAGGCAATTGCAATGTGCCTGTTGATCTTGGCTGCAAACTAAAAACATAACTAACACTCGATTCTGTTTTTCCGTTTATTGAAATTTGTTGCGATGAATATGATGGTCCCGATACAATTTTCCATTTTGCAAAATCAGGCTGAGCAAAATTGGCTGCATCGGTTGCACCGCTTACTTTATATTCAACCTGCAACACATCTTCTTTACCAATGGTTGTTGCATTTGGTTTTATTTGAAATTGAATTTGACCGATTGTTTTTTTATCAATCAGCAAAACAATCAGCAATAAAAAAAAGTGTCGTAATAATTTCATCATAACTGGTAATGACAAATATACTCTTCGTTAGTAGTTGAAGTGGATGAAATGTGGTTAACGATGGGTTAAAACATTGCATCATTTGCAGTATGTTTGTTGCAAACAATTTTACATGAGCCTGCAAACAATTGTTGATTTTTTAGATCCGGTTAATTTATACGAATTATCGGATGATGAAGGTTATAAGGACACGCAACTCGGCCGCCACATTGCATTGTACGATGAAACATTTCCCGATATTTCCAATGCCGACCTGGTTTTAGTTGGCTGCGGCGAAATGCGTGGCGCAGGTATTGAATATACCAATGCCGGTTCACCCGATGCTATCCGAAAAGAATATTACAGTTTATTTCACTGGCATAATGAAGTTACTGTTGCCGATATCGGTAATGTAAAACGCGGTGCAACTTTACAGGATACCTATGCTGCATTAAAAACTGTTGTGAGTGAATTGCTTGATCAGAAAAAACGTGTGGTGATATTAGGCGGCTCGCATGATGTTACTGTGGCTCAATACAATGCGTATGTTGCTGCCGAAAAAATTATTGAAGCTACTTGCGTTGATGCAAGAATTGATTTGAACATGGATAGCGTTTTGCCATCCGATAATTTTTTAATGGCCGTATTAACCAGCGAACCGAATTTCATTAAACATTATAACCACATCGGTTTTCAAAGTTATATGGTGCATCCGCAGATGCTCGAAACGATCGATAAACTTCATTTCGATTGTTACCGCGTTGGAAAAGTGAAAGAGAATATGGAAGAAATGGAACCTGTTATCCGTAACACAAATTTATTTTCCTTCGACATTGCAGCCATTCAGCATGCACATGCACCGGCCAATCGTTTAACACCAAATGGTTTTACAGGCGAAGAGGCCTGCACACTGATGCAATATGCCGGCATGAGCTCAAACTTAAGCAGCATAGGCATTTACGGCTATGCTCCCGAATTGGATGAACATGCTTTAACTGCCAAACAGATCTCGCACATGTTGTGGTACCTGATGGATGGCATTCATAAAAGCAAACAGGAATCAGGGTTAAACGATCGTCATCATTTTAACGAATTCAATATTGTTTTTGGCGAAGTGGAAACTGTTTTCTTACAAAGTAAAAAAACAGGAAGATGGTGGATGCAAATTCCCGATGGTAAATTTATTGCCTGCAGTAAGATCGATTATTTGCTTGCATCAAATAACGAAATGCCCGAACGCTGGATGCGTGCCATTGCAAGAAATTAATTTTTATTTTTTTGTTACAGGCTACAGAATAAAAATGAAACTGTTGTTGCGTCGCACTCTTCAACGTTCATAACATTGCTGAGCAAAGCATTTTTCTTCGCACAACTGCTCACAGCTAAAAGCTCATGGCTCTTTTTAATTTGCAAAAGCATTCAATGCAACGGTTGGTTTTCCGGTATTATCAAAAGCCCCCAACGAATAATTTTGCCAGTTGTAACATTCGGGCTCCCAATAAAAAACACCCAATCCGTTATTATTCGAAACCGATTTTACTTTTGTAATCATGTCGGTTAAAAATGATTGGCAAACTGTTGGAGAATTAACATCCATGCCCACTTCGCAAATCATTACCTGCTTGCCGTAACGCGAAATCATATCATTTATATTAGCCAAACATTGTGCATTATAAGATGCCCAGTTTGCTGTGGATGGGTATAGCGACATGCCAATAATATCCCAATTGGCATTATTATTTTTTAATCCGTCAAAGACCCATCTGAATAAACTATTATCATATCCGTTAGAAATATGAACAATTACTTTAATGGTTGTGTCAACTGCTTTTACGGCATTATACCCGGCATTGATCAATCCCGCAAAGTTTGCCATATTTGTTGATGCCCTTCCTGTTTCCCATAACATACCGTCATTTGTTTCGTTACCAACCTGTACCCAAGTAGGTGTAATACTATTTGCTTTTAAAGTATTTAAAACTGTTTGTGTATGATTATAAACTGATGTTTCTAAAGCGGCAATATTTTGTCCGGCCCATGCCGCAGGAATAGTTTGATGTCCCGGATCGGCCCAAACATCACTGTAATGAAAATCTATCATAATGCGCATCCCGGCGTTTTTTGCACGTACTGCTTTTGCAACAAGATCAGCAGTATTACACCATCCGTCCGCAGGATTCACCCAAACTCTTAACCGGATCGAATTCATTCCCAGGCTTTTTAAAAGTGTAAAACAATCCTGCTGAGTTCCGTTTGCATCATAAAATTTATAGTTTGATGCTTCCATTTGTGTTACCCAACTAATATCGGCTCCTTTAGCAAAAACAAATGTTGGCGTTGGCGTAGGTGTAGGATTGGGTGCCGGATTTGGATTTGTTTGTGAAGCTGTATTTTGTTTGTTGCAGGCAACCAATAAAATTATTATCAGTAAATATTTATATTTAAAAAATAATCTGATCATGCTGTAACGCTTGTATTGATAAATTCTTTTCCGACTTCCCAATGCAAGTTATTTTAAAATAAGATCATTCTTATTAAATAAAAACGCCTTCAACAAATTGAAGGCGTTTTTATAAAACCAAAAACTAAAAATTATTGAATCATGTAAGTGTAATATCCCGAATTGCCAAGGATGAGCTTAATTGTGTGCGTACCTGCAGGAACAGCAAAGTTCTTGGAAGCATCACCAATATTATCTCCATTATACCATAAGCTTCCTTTTCCACCGGTTTCACCTAAATTAGTTCCCCAATCGTGATTGGCTCTGAATTTAAATTGGTCACC
>JAGWPQ010000655.1 GCA_028877045.1 Bacteroidota bacterium
TATAGATGGATGCCCGCTTGCATGTGCAAAAGCCTGTTTAAATAATCATCATGTGGTTCCTGATTTGCATTTAGAATTGACTGAGTTTGGTGTAAGTAAAAAACAGCACGAAGATTTTAATATGAATGAGGCGAATGAATTATTGTTAGTTATAAAAGATAAAATTCAAGGGTGTGAAGAACAGATAATTGCCAATGAGGCTCAGTTGATTTCGTTATAAAAATAATATAACTATGCCCAGTATCAGATTTTCTTCTTAAGAATTATTTTATACATATCAATCGACTATGAGAGGATTGGTACATGCAGTTGAGTAATAAATTAAGGCTGCAGTTTGTTATCCATACATAGAATTGTCAGAAAAGAGTAATTCTTGATACAATAAAAGTAAATAAATGCTTTTATTAAATGCTTGATATTTAACTTTACCTTGATCAGACAATCCGGAAATACAAATAATGAAAAGATTTATCAAGAAAGAAGCAACATTTATTATGCTGTAGCTGCTCTGGAATTTTAATTAAAAAATTTTGTTAATAGGTTACCATTTTATTTGAGCGAGTTTCGGGTGAGTGATCATTTATAAGTTTTGAATAATGCGAAATCATTTGAATGCAAATATTAAGAATGCAAAAAGAAAATAAGACCATCTGGACTATTGGCCATTCTACCCGCTCATTGGAAGAGTTTATTCATATGCTTCAATCATTTCAGATTGAAATAGTGGCAGACATCAGAAGTTTTCCGGGTTCTCGTAAGTTTCCCCAATTCAACAAAGAAATACTGCAAGTTTCGTTGGCTCAAAATAATATACACTATGTTCATTTAATGCAATTAGGAGGAAGAAGAAAAGTCAATCCTAATTCTAAAAACAATTCATGGCGGCATGTTGCTTTCAGGAGTTATGCTGATTATATGGAAACAGATGGTTTTAAAGAAGGGGTACTGGAACTTGAAAAGATTGCATTAAAACAACGAACTGCATATATGTGTTCGGAAGCAGTGTGGTGGCGCTGCCACCGATCAATGCTTTCAGATTATTTAAAGGTCAGGGGCTGGAAAATACTGCATATAATGGGTATGGGAAAAGAAGCCGAACATGCGTTCACGGCGCCAGCAAGAGTTGTTGACGATAAGTTGAGTTATGAGAGCACCGGAAAAGAAAAAGGGCTTAAAGAGCTCAGTGTCTGATGAGGTTATGCGAATTGAATATGACCTATGCTTTGTGATTTGTATGATGACTAAGTGTTTTAAAGAAAAAAAAATATTTTATAATTATTTTTTACCAATCAAAAACAATCATTCCATGCAACATTCAATACTACTGCTCTTTTTGATTTTAGCCGGAATAAGTACTTTGGTCTTTACCTACGTTTATGTTTCTTCTAAAAAAGTGAACGATACTGAACAAGGGATGGTGAATCCCTTAAGGAAACGATTTTGGTTCCTGCTTATCCTGTTTGTGATCTTGGGCATTTTTGCTTCAGTAACTATCCCAAAATCACCATACTATCTTTATGAGAATGAAAATCCATTCAGGGTGGTTCATGTAGCAGCGATGCAGTTTTCATTTCTACTATCAAATAATGCTATAGATCCCAAAAATCCGGCAGGAGACCCTGCAATAGAATTACCAGTAAATAAATTGATCGAATTCAGAGTAACCAGTTTAGATGTGAACCACGGGTTTGGTATTTATGATAAATCCAACAAACTTATTGCTCAAACTCAGGCTATGCCAGGATATGTAAACCGCCTCCGCTGGAAATTTACAGAGCCGGGAAATTATACTATCCTGTGTTTAGAATTTTGCGGAATGGCTCACCAGAGTATGAGATCATCTTTTACAGTAAAATAAAAAAATATGGAATCCCTAAAAATCAGAAAGATTACTTCGTTATGGATAATTACAGTACTTGTTTTATTCATTGTCAGTATTGTATTAGGCATACTCATGCGACTTAATCAGGGAGAAATTATTCATCAGTCGCCAATAACTTTTTATATCAACATGACCACTCATGGACTTACCATGATCGGTATTTGGTTTGTTGCCGGTATGGCAGCAGTAAATTATTTGATGCAGCGTTATGTAAAGACAAGCTATTCGGCAAATTTATTTGCTATGTTGCTTACGGTGATCGGGGTTTTAATGCTTTGGACCTCAACTTTTATTGGCAACTTTCATGCGGCATGGACTTTTCTATATCCATTGCCTTTAAAAATAATGTGGGCTAAATGGGCAACGCCATTGTTCTTATGTTCTTTGACAGTATTAGGTGTGGGTTGGTTGGTTTGGAGTATTAGTTTAATGGCACAGATCCTTAAAAAGTATTCTATTTCTCAGGCATTTGCCTGGCAGCATTTTAAGAAAGACCATTCAGTAGAAACGCCTCCATTCATTCTTATCTCTATGATTACCCTGATTGGTATTATTGCCTGCCTGTTTGCAGCAGTGCTATTGATCGTTTTATTTTTTACTGAATATTTTTCAAATGGCCGTTTTGTAAATGATGCATTGCTGATGAAGAATCTTACTTATTTTTTTGGACACACCATTGCTAATGAGATGCTTTATTTAGGGTTGGCAGTAATTTATGAATTGTTTGCTGAAGTGAGCGGGAGACCAAAGTGGAAAACTACCTGGTATGTAGCGCTGGCCTGGAACCTTACCTTAATATTTATACTTACTGCTTTTTTTCATCATTTATATATGGACTTTGTTCAGCCGGAAGGTCTTCAGATCGTTGGGCAATTGGCTTCCTATCTTGCCAGCTTACCTGCTGCTGGTGTTACCGTGTTCAGTGTATTGGTAGCGGTATATCGCACTAAAATAAAATGGTCGCTTACCAACTTATTATTTTTTATAGGTATTGCCGGATGGGTTATTGGTGGCTTGGGAGCAGTGATTGATGCTACTATTTCAAATAATTTCGTACTTCACAATACGCTTTGGGTTCCTGCACATTTTCATACATACAATGCCATGGGCAATGTACTGTTTAGCCTTGCTTTCTTTAATTGGTTCTCCCTTCATTTTGATAATGAAATTCAAAAAGAAAGA
>JAGWPQ010000656.1 GCA_028877045.1 Bacteroidota bacterium
GAGTTTGATTTATTTGATGATAAAGATGAATTCGACGATGAAGAAGACGATGATTTTTAATCATCTAACCATAAGTGAAAAAAACTACTTCTACTTTTAACGTAATTGATTTTAATTTATTTAAACAACAAATGTTGAGCTGGATGAACCGGTTCAACATTTGTTGTTTATTGGATAATCATCAATACAATTCTAAATATAACAGCATAGAATGTATTGCTGCTGCCGGTTGTGCAAATTATTTTATCGCGGCTGATAATGTTCAGCAACAACTAAAAACTTTTCTTCAAAAGAACAATGATTGGTTATTCGGGCATGTGAGTTATGATTTCAAGAATAAAATAGAACCACTACACTCCAATCACTTCGATGGTGTTCAGTTTCCCGATGTATTTTTATTTCAGCCCGAAGCGCTCATCAGGTTATCGGAGAAAGAAGTTGAAATTTCTTCCGTTTCTATCTCACCAAAAAAAATATTCGATGAAATCGTTCAGGAAAAAATAACCAGCCAATCGGCATCATCAAACATTGATCCTCATGCAAGGATTTCCAAAGAAAAATATTTGCAGACCATCCAACAACTTAAACAGCATATATTTCGGGGTGATTGTTATGAAATTAATTTTTGCCAGGAATTTTTTGCTGAAGAAACAATTATAGATCCGTTGAATGTTTATCTTCAACTCACAAAAATTTCTCCTGTACCCTTTTCCTGTTTTTATAAACTGAATGATAAATATCTTTTGTGTGCCAGTCCTGAACGGTATATCAAGAAGACAAAAAATAATATCATCTCGCAACCCATCAAAGGAACTTTTAAACGCGATCTTTCCAACAATCTTCAGGATGAATTGCTGAAAAAACAATTAAGCGAAAGTGCAAAAGAAAAAAGCGAAAACGTGATGGTAGTTGATATGGTGCGAAACGATTTAAGCAAAATTTGTAAGGAAGCAACTGTTGTTGTTGAAGAATTGTTTGGCGTATATTCTTTTCCGCAGGTACATCAGATGATTTCTACCGTCAGCGGCGAATTGCAGGATGATATTGATTTTGCCGATGTGTTGCACGCCACATTTCCTATGGCTTCAATGACCGGTGCACCAAAAAGAAAAGTGATGGAATTGATTGAACAATACGAACAAACAAAGAGGGGAATTTATTCAGGCTGTGTGGGTTATATCTCTCCTGAAAAAGATTTCGATTTTAACGTGGTGATACGAAGTATTGCCTACAATGAAAGCAATAAATATTTAAGTTACCAGGTTGGCGGCGGCATTACTTTTAACAGCGATGCAGAAAAAGAATACGAAGAATGTTTACTGAAAGCCGAAGCAATTAAAAAGGTCTTACAAAATAAAATGTAAAATTATTTTGAAGAAGTAGCAGTGACTGTTCCATCTAATAATACACGAATCGATTGCAATAAAATATCGCCCTTCTTTGCTTCAAAAATTGTTTTTTTATCGTTAGGTAAGCGCATTGAATAATTTTTTCCTTCCGAAAGGTCTTTATCAAATCTTGGGTTCCATTTATTGAACTGCGCAATATCCATCAATAAAAAATTTGTCAACACAACCGAATTATACCTGCCATTGATCTCAGTTACATAACTATTTCCCAGTTCATCGTTGGTTAAGCCGGGTGTGGTATGATTTTGATTCGTTAAAAATATTTTTGTTTCTGCTGCGGTCATAGTTGTTAAACCACCTCCGCCTTCAAACAAATAATGAGTAGCAATATATTTTTTAACATGCGTTCTTGTTTCTTCTCTCAGTAAATATTGAAGGATCCAGAAATCCCTGCTGCCACTGCGTTCTATCGCTTGTCGAATTCTTCCGGCACCACCGTTATAAGCAGCAATCACCAATAACCAATCGCCAAATTCATCATATAATTCTTTCAATAATTTTGCAGCAACATGCGTGCTTTTACTAAAATCAGTTCGCTCATCATTATATTTTGTGGTACGCAATCCAAACCGATGCGCTTCATAATCCATCAGCTGCCACGGGCCAACAGCGCCGGCCCACGAAACTAAATTCGATTGAAAATGACTTTCAATCACACTTAAATATTTTAATTCTTTCGGCACACCATATTGAGGTAAAATAATATCGCACACATCAAAATAAGGTTTGGCCCAGGACCTCATCTTCTCCAATTCTTTTCCCTGTTTGCGAATATATTCCTGTGTAAAAGAAACGGCTTGCGGATTTAAAACCGTTTTAAATGTTCGCCCCGAAATTGTATTTCTTTCGGCAATGATACTTTTAAATTCCAGTTTACTGTCAATGGTAGTATCAGCACAAAATGATCTTGCATTTGCAGCAAAAAAAATATTCGCTGCAAAAAATAACAACGTCATTTTTTTTATTGAAGAAACATTCATTTTATAAATACCGAAACAATTCATTCGAAAAATTAAGTTGCAGATTTTATGTTACCGGCTTTTGTATTTCATGGCATCGACTGTTGCGTCGCACACTTCAACATTCTCGTTTCATGGCATCAGCCACAATGAAAAAGCTATAGTTTTATTTGCATCATTTGTTTTGAAAGCGACAGCAAAGATAGTTCATCAAAATGTTTTGTCATTATCTGCAAGCCAAAAGGCATGCCATTACTGTGTTTGAACAACGGAATCGAAATTCCCGGAATACCAACAAGATTTGCATAAACGGTATAAATATCAGCTAAGAACATTTCAATGGGATCATCACTTTTTTCGCCGATCTTAAATGCAGTTGTTGGAACTGTTGGCGAAATAATGGCATCATATCCTTCAAATATTTTTTTTGTCTGATCGCTCAGCATTCTTCTCACTTGTTGTGCTTTTGTAAAATAAGCATCATAATAACCGGCGCTCAAAACAAATGTCCCCAATAAAATCCGGCGTTGAACTTCTTTACCAAAACCTTCGCTGCGGCTTTTTTTATAGAGTTCGGTTAAATCATCATCTTTATTCAAAGCAGCTCTGTATCCATATTTCACACCATCAAATCTTGATAAATTACTTGAAGCTTCTGCAGTCGTTAAAATATAATAAGTAGGAACGATGTAATTCAATAGATCAAAATCAATTGCTTCAACAACATACCCTGCATCCGTTAATGTTTGAATATATGTTTGAATGGATGCCGCGATTTCTTTATCTAATCCCGGATGTTCCAATGCCTGTTTAAAATAAGCAATGCGATATGATTTTTTTTCTTCTTTCAATTCAGAAAAATAAGATGGAACTTTTTGCCGAGATGCAGTGCTGTCAAAATCATCGGCACCGGCAATAGTTTCTAAAACCAATGCTGCATCATCAATAGTATTTGCAAATATGCCGATCTGATCGAATGAAGAAGCATAGGCAATTAAACCATAACGCGAAATTCTTCCATAAGTCGGTTTTAATCCAACCACACCGCAAAAATCTGCAGGTTGGCGAACCGAACCACCAGTATCGCTTCCCAAACTAATCATACATAATCCTGCCTGTACCGAAACTGCCGAACCGCCCGAAGAACCACCAGGCACACGGGTTTCATCGATCGCATTTTTTACAACGCCGAATGCAGAGTTTTCGTTGCTGCTTCCCATTGCAAATTCATCGCAGTTATTTCTGCCAATGATGATGGCATCTTCGGCCAATAGTTTTTCAACTGCAGTGGCATTATAAATCGAAGTGAAATTTTCCAGGATTTTTGAGGATGCAGAAACTTTATGGCCTTTGTAACAAATAACATCTTTCAATGCAATAACAACACCATGCAATTTGCCAAGTGGGTTTCCTGCATTACGCTTTGCGTCTAATTCTTTTGCACGTTGCAACGCTTCATCGCTAAATATTTCCAGAAAAGAATTAAGATGTTTATTTTTCTCTATTTCAGATAAATAATGATTTACTGCAATGGAACAGGCATCCGGATTTTCTGCTAAGAAAGTTTGATAATTTTTTATTGATTGAAATGAAAACAAGTTTTTATTTTTTTGATTGATTAACTCCATTCTTCAGCTTCTTCAACTTTTCGTTTCTTCTCAACTCTTATGCAAAGAAAAATACTTATCTCATATAAAAGTATCAGAGGTATACTGCAAATAACTGTACTTAACATATCGGGCGGTGTAATGATAGAAGTTACTATTACAATTATTACAATAGAATGTTTTCTATACTTACGTAAAAAAGCCGAGCTTACCACTCCTATTTTAGCTAGAAAATAAAGAACCAAAGGAAGCTGAAAAGCAATGCCGGAGCCAAGAATAAGCGGAATCATAGTATTAAAATAACTTGCAATGGTCCAAATATTTTCTATACTTTGATCTAAGGTAAAACTTGCAAAGAAGTTGATGGTATAAGGCGCAACAATAAAGTAGCCAAATAAAACACCAATGAAAAATAAAAGTGATACCCAAAAAATTACACCTCTTGTTCCTTTTAACTCATTTGTTTTAAGTGCAGGTTTCACAAATTTCCAGAACTGCCAAAAAACATAAGGAAAAGCAATAATAAAGCCGCCTATTAAAACAACATTCAAGAAAACGTTGAATTGTCCGGCAACAGCTTGGCTTTGCATTCTAACATGAATGCTTGTCAAACAAAGATCATTGCCCATTCCGAGATACCTTCCCAGTTTACATAAATAGGTATATGTTGGAAAATCAGAATGGATGGGACCCATCAAAATATTCCTGATAATAAATTTATTATAGATGCCGATCACAATTGCTCCGATAATAATTGCAATTGCAGACCTGAATAGATGCTTTCTAAGCTCATCTATATGATCGATGAATGACATCTCCGCTTTTGATTCAGAAGCTAATATTTTTGAAAAAAGACTCATTCAATTGTGGAAGATATTATATTAAACAAAACAAAACCCCGCAAGAACAAATTGCGAGGTTTAAAATAATTAGACAACCATTCTATGATTTTGAATCAGTCTTAGCAGAAGATTCATCATTAACATGTTCTTCGATCTCTTTTTTTACATTGTCTTTAGCGTCTTTAAACTCTCGTATTCCTCTTCCCAATCCACGCATTAACTCAGGTATTTTTTTACCTCCAAAAAAAATCAAAACAATTAATAGTATAAGTATTAAATGTTGAGGTGCAAATAAGTCTCCCATAAGAAATAATTTAAGAAAGCAAGGTAAAAGAAAAATAGGTATTCCTAAAATAAAGGTTTACTAAAGTTTTATGATCAAAAACAGAAATTAAAATCTCTTTTCCTTGATACGTGCACTCTTTCCGCTTCTTTCACGCAGATAGTACAGCTTAGCACGGCGAACTTTACCAACTTTATTCAATAAAACTGAATCTACATTGGGTGAAAAGAAAGGAAATAAACGTTCAACACCAACGCCGTCAGAGATCTTGCGAACGGTAAATGATGCTGTTGCGCCTGTACCCTGAATTTTTACCACATCTCCGCGGAAACTCTGGATACGCTCTTTACCACCTTCTACAATTTTATAGTTTACAGTGATATTATCACCTGATTTAAACTTAGGGTAATCTTTCTTACCGGTCAACTGGTCGTGTACAAACTTAACTGCTGCGCTCATAACTTTGATTTTTGCGGACGGCAAAGGTAATAGAAAATTTCAAATTTCAAATTTCAAATTCAGGTTTATTTATCTGGCCACATTTACAGCTCTTTTTTCACGAATAACTGTCACTTTAATTTGACCCGGATACGTCATTTCTGTTTGTATTTTCTGGGCGATCTCGAAACTCAATTTATCGCTGTCAATATCAGTTACTTTATCGGCCTCAACAATTACACGTAACTCACGTCCAGCCTGAATTGCGTAAGCTTTTTCTACGCCCTGATAATTCAACGCCAAATTCTCTAAATCTTTAATTCGTTGCAAATATTGCTGCATGATTTCACGTCTTGCGCCGGGCCTTGCACCGCTGATAGCATCGCAAGCCTGAATGATCGGAGAAATCACATATTGCATCTCCATTTCGTCGTGGTGAGCACCAATTGCATTAACAACAGCCGGGTTTTCGCCATATTTTTCGGCTAGTTTTGCTCCAAGTAAAGCATGGCTTAATTCTGTTTCTTCATCGGGAACTTTTCCGATATCGTGCAATAAACCTGCTCTCTTGGCCAATTTAGGGTTCATTCCTAATTCACTTGCCATAATGGCGCATAGATTGGCAGTTTCGCGGCTGTGCATTAATAAATTTTGCCCGTACGAAGAACGGAACCTCATCTTACCAACAATTCTAACCAATTCCTTATGTAAACCATGAATACCCAATTCGATCACAGTTCTTTCACCAATTTCCATGATCTGTTCTTCCAATTGCTTGCGGGTTTTTTCAACCACTTCCTCAATTCGTGCCGGATGGATACGGCCATCGGCAACCAATCTTTGTAAACTTAATCGGGCAATTTCGCGGCGAAGCGGATCGAACGAAGAAAGAATAACTGCTTCGGGAGTATCATCAACAATCAAATCGACACCGGTGGCAGCTTCGATGGCACGGATGTTACGGCCTTCACGACCGATGATCTGGCCTTTGATCTCATCAGATTCCAGATTAAAAACAGTAACTGTGTTTTCAATTGTTTGCTCGGCGGCAGTACGCTGAATTGATTGAATAACAATCTTACGGGCCTCTTTATTTGCCTTTAGTTTTGCATCCTCAATAATGTCCTGCTGGATAGACAGTGCCTGCGTTTGGGCCTCGTGTTTTAAGCTTTCAATCAATTGCGATTTGGCTTCCTCGGCACTTAAATTAGAAATTTTTTCCAACCGTCTGATATGCTCTTCCTGATGCTTTTCAAGTTCAGTACGTTTCAGGTTTACAATTTCTATCTGACGATTCAATGCATCTTTGATACCCTCATTTTCTTTGAGTTGTTTTTCAAGAGCTGTTTCTTTTTGATTGATAGAAATCTCTTTCTGTTTAACACGACCTTCAGCATCGCTTATTTTGCGATTGCGTTCAAGTACTTCCTTATCGTGCTCGGATTTTAGCTGAACAAATCTTTCTTTTGCTTCAAGCTGTTTTTCCTTTTTAATGGTTTCGGCTCTTAATTCAGCTTCTTTTAAAATATTCTGCGCCTGAGCTTCGGCATCTGCAATTTGTTTTTTTGTGTTTTTAGCAAAAAGTAACCTACCCGCTACAACACCCACAATTAGTGACGTTACACCAATTATAATAGATAATATAACTGTTTGATCCATGTTGATTAAAGTTTTTAAAATAGTTCACAATCATAATTTTCACACAACGCTTCATTTTTATGATAAATGAGCGGTAATGTGCGAAGATAAATAAATATACAAAGTGAAAAGGAGTGAGAACGAATTTATTATGAGAATATCTGTTAAAGTGGCAAAGACTGATCAGATAAAATTTTATCTAACTGTGTTTCCAGCAATGCCAATTGTGAAGCAGTTTCCTGTTGTTGAATGATGTCGGATGTTGATTTTGTTTGTTCGGTAGCAAACCAAAGCAACACCATCGAAACATAATCCTGTGTGTCTTTTCCGGCAAACTTATTTTTAAATTCAAGTACTTTGTCGTTGATAAGTTTAGCCGTTTTGCGGATCATCTCTTCGTCTTTCGGCTCTACCTTCAAACGATACGTCCGGTCAGCAACCACAACATTTATAGGAATTAATTCTGCCATATTATTCTGCATTCAGTAATGAAAGACATTTATCGATCTCTTTTAAATAAGTATCGATCCGTTTTTGCAAATTAATTTTTTCGTCATCGCTCCAGTTATTCACACCAACCTGAACTGCATCTAATTTTTGCTGCAGCAATTCTATTTGTTCTGTTTTTGAATTGATAATTATTTTTTGTTTTTCTGCCTCTTTTTTCAATTGTGCATTTTCTTTCTGAACAGTTTGATACTGTTTCAACAATTGCTGAAGTTTTTGTTGAATGCTTTTTAGTTGAATATCAATTGGACCATTCATTTTTAAATCAGTGCTTATTATTGATTAAGTCATCAATTGGTGTTTGCGTATCCCTGCTAACATACACCCATGCTACTTTTCCCGATTCTAATGTTACCGCAATTCTTTTATAATCATCCACTTCATATTTGTCTGCCTGCATAAGCTCTTCTCCGGTGATCGCAAAAACAGAACCTTTTATTTTATCACCCGA
>JAGWPQ010000657.1 GCA_028877045.1 Bacteroidota bacterium
TACAGCCGGCATTAAGAGACCGTTTGGAAATTATTGATCTCAGCGGTTATGCTATCGAAGAAAAAGTAGAAATTGCCAAACGTCATCTTCTTCCAAAACAACAGGAAGCACATGGATTAAAAAATGTAACACTTAAAATAAACGATAAAGTGTTAGATAAAATAATCGAAAGTTATACAAGAGAAAGTGGGGTGCGTGAATTAGACAGGCAATTGGCTGCTATCATGCGTTTCGAAGCAAAAGAATTTGCAACAAAAAATAAAATAAAATCAACATTAACAACAGTTGACGTTGAAAAAATATTAGGCCAGGCACGTTACAGCAACGAAATTTATAAAACGGCAAACATGCCGGGAGTGGCTGTGGGTTTGGCCTGGACCTATGTTGGCGGTGATATTTTATTTATAGAAACTGTTTTAAGCGAAGGCAAAGGGGAATTAAAATTAACCGGTAACCTGGGTAATGTGATGAAAGAAAGTGCATCAACCGCATTTACTTATTTACAGGCTAATGCAAAAAAATATGGTATCGATTCGGAAGACTTTGTAAAAAAATCAGTGCATGTGCATGTACCCGAAGGGGCGGTGCCAAAAGACGGTCCGAGTGCGGGTATTACCATGCTTACTTCATTGACTTCAGCATTTACCGGAAGAAAAGTAAAACCTTATTTAGCCATGACAGGCGAAATAACTTTACGCGGACAGGTATTGCCTGTTGGCGGTATCAAAGAAAAAATTCTGGCGGCAAAGCGAGCTGGCTTAAAAGAAATTATTTTATGCTGGCAAAACGAAAAAGATGTACAGGAAATTGATAATAGTTTTATTAAAGGCGTACAATTTCATTATGTAAAAACAATGCAGCAGGTTCTTGATCTGGCACTGCTGTAATGCCGCTTGTAGAATTTTCCGCATATCAAAAACTAATTTGTATGTATTCAAACCAAATCTGTATTATTTTGTTATAGTTCAATCAACAAGTTTTTTGTGTTGGTTGTTTTAAGGGTTAAGATCCCCCATTTTGATGGGGGATATTTTTTTGTAACAGGCAACAGAATAAAAATATTACTGCGGTTGCGTTCCACACTTATACAATTGGAATTTATTTCAAAAGAGTTTAATTATAAAAATTACTTTTATCTGATTAAAAAATATTGTACTTAGTAATTAAGTCCCAATTACAATGCGATGAAAATTAAACTCTTGTTTTATATTGTTATATCCTCAATAACACTGTATATAATTTCATCATGCTCTGCTGATGAAATTATTTTAGATAAAGTTAGATATATACCTCAGTCGCCTGATGATTTTCAAAATAATTGGCATTGGGGAAAGTCAATAAAAGCTATGCAGGAAAAAAATGAATTTATATTTGTAACAGGCAAGATTGATACAACTTCAGAAATTCCTCCCATAGAGATTGCCTTTATTTCGATTAATCGTAAAACGATTCAACTTAATTTAATCAGGAGAACTATTGAAAACAATCAGGTCATTGAAAAATATTCCGGAAATGGCTATGATCTATTATTTATTTGTGAGATAAAACAAGAAGCCGACAACTCTCATTTTAGCAAGGGTCATCTCATCATCAAAAAAAAGAAAATAAAGTCCGAATATGAAATTTTTGGCGAGCAGGGTTATTATTAAAAACATTTCAGACATTGTTGGTCAATTTCCAACAACAATTAATCAGTTCACATTTTGATTATTCTTTCAGTTCAATAATTCTTCCGAACTTCCGTGCTTAAAAATAATTGTGTGAAAAAAATCAGTTTTATTCTTTTATTCACGGTTTTATTTCTTGTTCAAAAAACATCGGCACAAATTAATTATTGTAAAACGCGGATAAGTTTATTGACCTGCGCACCGGCCGACGAATTGTATGCAACATTTGGACATACTGCCATCCGCATCATCGATTCGACCAATCATACCGATTACGTTTTCAATTATGGTACTTTTAATTTCGATGATCCTGATTTCTATACCAAATTCATGCGCGGCAAAATGGATTATTATTTATCGGTTGAACAATACAACGATTTTTTAGTTCAATACCGTGAAGACAAAAGGAGTATTCATGAACAGGAATTAAATATCGACTGTCAGCAAAAACAAATCATCATCGATGCATTGATTGTAAACATGCAGCCTGCCAATAAATATTACAAATATGATTTCTTATTCGATAATTGCACCACACGTGTTCGGGATATTATTTTCAGCAATGTTAAATCTGCTTCGATTCAAAATCCCATCACCGAAAAAGGAACAACATACCGGGATATGTTGCATGAGTATTTAGATAAAGGCGGCAAGCCCTGGAGTAAATTAGGTATTGATATTTTATTGGGAAGCATCATCGATAAAAAAGTGAACATCAAACAATCTATGTTTTTGCCCGATTATCTGATGAAAGGTGTTGACAGTGCCGTAGAAAAAAATGATGTGCATCTTGCCAAAGACAATCATATTTTATTAAACGAAACGCCCGAAGATAATTCGTCGAACAACTATCTTCCTTTAATTATTTTCATTTTCATTGCAGCTGTTATTATTGTTTTGTCGTTTGTAAATGCAGGATGGGCAAGGCTTGCAATCAAGATCGCAGATTCGTTTTTATTATACACCACAGGTTTGTTTGGCATACTGTTGCTCGTCATGTGGTTTTATACCGATCATATTGTTTGCAGCAATAATTATAATTTATTCTGGGCATTGCCCACCAATATTTTTGCAGCAGTACTTGTTTGGAAAAAAAGAGAGCGAATGAAAAAATATTATCTGGCGGCATCGCTCATCACGTCATTGTTATTGATAACATGGTTCATCATTCCGCAACAATTAAACATTTCATTGTTTCCGTTGGTTGTTGCAAGTTTGATCAGATATATCAAATTATATCAGGCGTAAAAAATGCAGAAGAAATTTTTATATCAGCAAAAAGAAATTTTTTATCGTGTTGAAGGCAAAGGGAAACCTGTTGTATTGATTCATGGTTTTGGAGAAGACAGCCACATCTTCGATCAACAAATACATTTTTTAAAAGATCATTGTTTATTAATTGTTCCTGATTTGCCGGGAAGCAGACAATCAGAGTTACTGGTTTCCGGTTGCAAGTTACCGGTAACAGGTAACCGGCAACTTGCAACTGTATCAATTGAAGATTATGCTGATTGCATCAAAGCAATGCTTGAACACGAAAATATTTCATCCTGCATCATGCTGGGGCATAGTATGGGTGGTTATATTACCTTAGCTTTTGCGGAAAAATATGCAAGCTTATTATCAGGTTTTGGATTTATTCATTCAACAGCATTTGCCGACAATGAAGAGAAAAAAATCAATCGTCAAAAAGCAATTGATTTTATGGAAGAACATGGTGCTTTTGCTTTTCTGAAAGCTACTATCCCTAATTTATTTTCTACTTATTCAAAAGAAGCGTTCCCGCAAAAAATAGCATCTTTAATTGAAGCGAGTAAACATTTCAGCACAAAAGCATGCCAGCAATATTATGCAGCCATGATCAACAGACCTGACAGAACACATGTTTTAAAAGGCAACCAATTACCTGTATTATTCGTAATTGGAAAAGAAGATGTTGCAGCTCCGTTAAATGATCTGATGCAGCAAATTGATTTACCCGAATCTGTTTATATTCATGTAATGAATGATGTTGGTCACATGAGCATGTTGGAAGCACCGGATGATCTGAATAATTTTTTGTTGGATTATATCAGCAAAAATTGATCAGTATCATTTAAAAAAACTAATGGATCATTAACTGATATAATGATGTACCGATTGAGGCTTTTTTTGTTGTTAAGCATAAATGTATTGATCTCAGACTATCTGTTTTCACAAACAGAGGCTTGCCCCATTAATATTAATTACAATATGCAGAACCTTACACACTGGGCTGCATATACCGGAAGTTTTCAATCACAAAATTCACGAACTCCCATTGCGACACTTGTGTATGATTCTTTAAGCACTTCTAATCCCAATACTGTAAATGCAGTAAATATTCCGGAGTATATGCAATCTGCTCCGGGCATACAGGTATTAACGACATCTGTTGCGGATCCGTTTGGAGGATTTCCATCCATACCTAATATCAATGGATATCAATATAATTATTCCATACAACTCGGATCAACATCTATAAACTCAAGTCCGGGTGGTTTTGTTCGTGGCATCAGTTATGCAATCAGTGTTCCTCCCGGTTCGCCAACGCAACCTTATACCATTACCTATGCGTATGCAATGGTATTGGAAGGAGCGCCGCACTTAACTGTTCAGGTGCCATTATTTTCTGCGACATTAAATACACCCGACAGTACAGTTTCATGTGCCAATGCTTTTTACCAGTTACCAACTTTGCCATCGGGAAATACTTATGTTGTTGATGTTAGTGCTGCAATATCAAAAGGTTTTACTTTAAGTACAACTCCTTCTCCAAATAACAATGGTAATTCGAACGAAACTAAATACAGGGTATGGACTAAAGGATGGACTGAAGTTACTTTTGATCTGGCTCCATACAGAGGCAAAACGGTTCGTCTTATTTTTGAAGCAGATAATTGTGTGCCACGTGGTCATTTTGCCTATGCCTATATTGCATTGCGAGATGCCTGCAACGGATTATCAATTAGTGGGAATAATCCGGCATGTATAAACAGTATCGTTAATTATTCGGTGCCGGCATTGGCAAATGCAGCATATCGCTGGACTGTTCCTCCGGGATGGATCATACAACCACCAAGTGATACCACCAATATTTTATCGGTCAAAGTGGGAAATACAACAGGGTTGGATTCTATAACAGTTAATGAACAAAATAGTTGCGCCAATCTTTTTGCAACATTTCCTGTTACAACTTCACCACCAACAATTGCAGGAACGGTTATTGGAGATACTTCGATCTGTTCAAATATTAATTCCATTCCATTACAATTAACCGGTAATACGGGACTTGTTGTAAAATGGCTTTCGTCAACCGACGGAACTAACTGGAATGATATTGGAAATAACAGATCATCAAGTTATACGGCAGTTAATGTAAGTCAGACCACTTATTATAAAACAATTGTACAAAATGGAAGTTCATGCTCTGCCGATACAAGTGCGGCTGCATCGATCGTTGCTAATCCGCGAACTGTTGCCGGTACTATTAGTCCGCAAAATTTAGTTGTTTGTTTAGGACAAAATAAAGGAGCTGTTTTAACGCTCAATGGATCGGTAGGAAAAATATTGGATTGGCAATATTCAATTGATACACTTCATTGGCAAAATGTGGTTCCGCAGGTTACCGATACTTTTTATAATGTAATGTCATCGGCGCAGCCACAGCAATACAGGGCAGTTGTTCAAAACAGTGCATCTTGTCCGTCGGACACCAGTAATATTGCTTATGCTGCTGTGTACAATGCTGCATTTCCACAAGCATCCATTTCTCCAAAAGATACTACCATTTGTTTTGGTACAAGAGTTCCTTTACGTGTTACCATTAATACGGCAACAAATTATACCTGGCAAAATCAAAACTCTTTGTACGATCCTAATAATTATTATGTAGGATCAAATCCATATTCTTTCACAGCAGTAGCAGCACCTCCGTCAAAAACAAATTATATCATCTCTTTTAAAAATAGTAACTGCCCTAATTTATTGATAGATACTTTTAGTGTGAATGTTTATCCGGCTATTTATGTGAATGCGGGAAATGATACATCGGTTGTTGCAGGACAGCCTTTGCAATTGAATGCGATCAGTTCGAATGATGGTAATGTATCATATTTGTGGACACCAATCATAGGATTAAATAATCCTTCTATTTATAATCCGATCGCAACATTGGGAGCAGAGCTCGACAGCATCACTTATTTTGTAAGAGCTACCTCGGCTTTTGGTTGTTACGGAACAGCGAAAAAGAAAATTACGATTTATAAAACGGCTCCTGAAATCTTTGTGCCGAGTGCATTTACGCCAAATGGCGATGGCAGAAATGATATTTTAAAACCGATTACTGTTGGAATCATTTCATTGGATTATTTCAGAGTGTATAATCGTTGGGGACAAATGCTTTTCAGCACAAGCGAAATAAATAAAGGATGGGATGGAAATGCAAATGGTAATGCACAACCAAGCGGCACTTATGTTTACATGGCTCAGGGAAAGGATTATTTGGGTAATATTATTTTCAGAAAAGGAACAATTGTTTTGATCAGATAAAATTTTTATTCTGCGAATTTTTGCAAACCTGCCTGCCGGTAGGTGGGTTACACGAATTACCTGTTTTAATTTTAGTTGCTTAAATAAATTAATCATCTTCGCATTGTGAACGATTTAGTTTTTCTTTTTTTAGTTTTTTAATTCTATTTTTTATGAATAAAATTATATTGATCACCGGTGCTACATCGGGTTTTGGTAAAGCTATTGCAGAAAAATTTGCAGCAAACAGTTGGGATTGCATCATCACAGGCAGAAGAAAAGAAAAATTATTTTCTTTTGCTGATGACTTAAAAAATAAATTCGGCGTAAAAGTTTTGCCGCTTGTTTTTGATGTACAAAAACGCAGGGAAGTTTTTGATGTGTTAGGTAATTTACCCGGAGAATGGAGATCGATCGATGTTTTGGTAAATAATGCCGGTCTCGCTTTGGGACGTGATAGTTTTGAAAATGCAAACCTCGACGATTGGGATACCATGCTCGATACCAATGTAAAAGGTTTGATGTATGTGAGCAAAGCAATTGTGCCGTACATGATAGAAAAAAAGCAAGGGCAAATAATTAATATCGGATCTATTGCAGGTAAAGAAGTGTATCAGTTTGGCAATGGTTATTGTGCCAGCAAATTTGCTGTTGATGCGTTAAGCAAAGGCATGCGCATTGATCTGTTGCAACATAAAATAAAAATTACTGCCATTCATCCTGGTGCTGCAGAAACAGAATTTTCAATGGTTCGTTTTAAAGGTGATGAACAAAAAGCGGCAGCAACTTACAAGGGTTTTGTTCCATTGTATGCCGAAGATATTGCCGGCATTACTTATTACGTTGCAACATTACCTCCAAGTGTTTGTATCAATGAATTGATTGTAACACCAACTGCTCAGGCCAATACTTATTTGTTTCATAAAGAATAATTGATGCATAATGATAATAAAGTTGAAGAGTGCGACGCAACATAAGTTGCACAAGGGTTTACAGCCGGTAACAAAAAAAATTATGGCGATAATGAAACTCTAACCTGTACACCGGCTCTTGTTGCAATGGTTGGCGCCGATGTTGAAATGTATGGCGTTATCCTTCGCTGATCGAAAAAGAATTTAACATTAATGCGTTTATTATAAACATAATCGATGGCAGGCTGGATGCCGATTACCCTTTGCCCGCCTGTACCGTATGCATTTGTTTGATCTAATCGGCTGTTGCTTGTTGCATCATCACGCATAGAGAGATCTAATTTAAAACTCAAATCGTTTTGTAATTTTTTACTGTCGGTTCCCGGAATTCTGAAAGGCAATCTTATTCCTTTCTTTTTAAAATTAAATCCAACAACCCATTCTTTGCTGTTTGTTTCGCTTATCTGATAATCGATCAAACTCAAGCTTAATTGCCGTGAACGTTTGTATTCGAATTTTAAATTTAATTGTTTGGTAGTGGTTACATCAATTCCTATCAAAGGTGAAAATTGTTCCTGAATAGAAATATTAGGAACTAAAAAGTAAGGGATATAATTTCCGCTGACAGTATCAACAAAACTTGGTGCACCATACCTGTAAGCATCCTGATATAATAATGCGCTGGTAAAACTGTTCATGCTTAATGTTCCTGAATAAGCATGAGTAATATTGATGGCAGAGAAGATGGCTGCCAATGCAGGAATTTTACTCAATCCCGTATAACTCAGTCGCCAATTCGGTTTTGGAACAATGCCGCTAAATGGATTTGATTTAATATTTGCATTACTTTCTTTAATCAGCGGAATAGTGTTGGGATCTTTTTTAGTATATGCCGCTAAAAATGCAGGTATTAAAACATCCTGCGAATAACGCCCATAACCTCCGGCATAACCATCGTTTGTAAATACGGGATTTTGTTTCCAATATGGATTTTGTTGCGCCACACGATTAGAAATGATCAATCGGTTATTTTCGAAAGTTCTGAATGTTTCGGATATTTCATTTGGATTAGTTTTTCGGAATAAAGTATTGAATGCAACAAATGAAACACTGAAACCTCCGGTTACATAAGGATTTAAATGTTGCTGTGCAATACCCGAATTGGTTGTGTCTTTAAATAATTCGGTATATTCCTTACTGAAACTTTTTTCAAAACTGATATCAACTCTAAATTCGCGAACAGGTTCTAATTGTGCTGTTAATCTAAATTTCTGTTCAAAATTTTGTCGATATAAACTATTAAATGTACTGTCCCTTGTGATCAATCCTCTTGCTGCTTTTTGATTCAACCAATTGCTGTCGGGCTGTCGTCCGAAAATGTAAGCTAATCCCGGTTGCATGCTTTTCCAGTTTTGCCCTAAAACCCTTGTGCTGTCCATATATCCGGGCACACGGCTTCTGTAATTTTCGGAATAATTCAGCGACACATGTTTTATCATAGTTAATAATTTGGCACCTGCTTTTACAACATCATTCATCTCTGGTTGTTGTGCCTGATTTTGCAAGCGCTGTGCAGTACGCAGGTCGCGTTTTTGTTTTCGCCATTTGCGCAATGCTTCACGTTTTAATTTGCCTGTTAATCTTTTTCCATTTTTATCGGTGATGGCTTCTTCTCTTGTTGGGATCGTTGTGCCTAAAATATTTTGTTGTGGTAATTTTTGCTGATTGGTTGTATTATTATTTTTATTGGTGTTATTGTTTTGCGGTTGTTTTTGTGTTTGATTATTTAATGCACGCAGCCATTTGGATTTATTATATAATCTGATAAAATCCATATCGCCGGTAAAAGTGTTTTCCTGACTGTTCTCTAATGTATTACCCAACGAAATTGCCAAACGGCTTGCACCGATCCAATTATACGATGTGCCATAACTGTAGCGAGCCATGATCCAATCGGTTAAAGGCATCTTATTTAATGGTAAGGTATAACTCATGATGGCGTGTTGCTGATACAAAGTATTTCTTCCCCCATTAAAAAAATTATTTCTTACCGAATCTTTTTTCTGTTTCGTATTCAATGCACCGAAAGGCTCATCAACTGTTGCATTATTTGTCGCAGCGAAATCAATATTGACAGATCGTGCAAGGTCCCATCGCATATTATAAAACCTGTCGAACGTAAAATATTTATCGTAAGTGGTATCAACCCTTACAACTTTTTCCGAAGTAAGATCGGTGTTCACTATCCGCGGAACATATTGAGCAAACTGGCGATTTACATCGGCCCTGAAACTTATTAAGGATGGTTTCAGATTATAATTAAAATCTTTTACCAAGGTTAACCACGAACTATTGCCTTTAATTATTCTTTTAAAAGGCTGGTTATATTTTGATGGCTTTTGAAAAGTATAGCCCAATCCTGCTTTCCATTTAACAACATCATTCACCAAAATACTTGGATTGGTTTGAGAGAATTTTGTATAAGAATAACTGACATCAAAATTGCTGATGCTCCAGAAATGTATTTTACCTTTTGGTATGATACGAACATTGGTAAGATTAAATGTTTTAATGGTCGTTCGGTCCATGGCTGCATTGCGAATAGAATCTCTGATAGCTTTTGTTTTTGCAGCATTCATTTTATATTTTAAGGAAATATCTAAGTCATAAGGATCGTACTGCGGCAACACATTGGTTTCGCTGATGCTTGCAAAAATCGGAGCAGATAATCTTGCAGATCTTGGAACCAATTTTCCTGCATCAATAGCAATGGCAGCATCTATCTGCATTAAATTATCTTTTGCCCGATCGTTGATATGTGAATCTAATGTTCCAAATCCCTGTGTATGTGTATTGACCGAAACTGAAGCTTTACCTAAGTCAGCCAGTGTAAGATCAACCCTTCCGGTTGCGGCATACGCGCCTTTTTCATTAATATCAGATAATCGTAATTCATCGACCCAAACTTCGGCATTTAATGGCGAAGGATTATTGTCTTTTGCATTTTCTACACCTATTAGTATGCCTGTAACCTGCCCGAGGTTTGGATTTCCGATGATGCTGTATGTTTTATTTCCGGCAATCTGCCTGAAAATATTTGTGACCGATACACCTGAATTATTCCGTAATAATTTTAAGTTGATAAGATCTTGTAAATTAAAATCAAGATTATTGGCAGCTGGCCAAACAGCTGTATCCTGTGCATCGGTATAATAGCCTGCCGGTGTAACTTTTAAAGGGATTTTTATTTCATAATAATTACTCAAATAATCTTGTCCTATACGCATCACAAGATTTAGTTCGTTATCTTTTACAATCGAGCCTACTACGCTTTCGGCATGGGCAAACATGGATAATTTTCCATAACTGCGAAAATCGAAGTTGGTTGTTTTTATAACACCTCTTGCATCACCATCTGCTAAACCCTGAACCTGCAAACTCAATGATTGTTCGTTCTGCAAAAGGTTTACACCATTGTTACTTAATTGTTGTACACGTTGAATGCCCGGAGGAATCAAATAATTTACAGGTGTTCTTCCGCTATTCTGTTCAAGATTTACAGCAGTTACATTAAATGTTGTTGGCGAACTTGCAGGTAATGGTGTATAAGAACCTGTTGAATCTAACACATAAGTAAACTGACGCCATGCGTCTCTTACTAAATTCAATGAAGCAAAACGTAACACAACCGAATCTTCAAATCCTGTTAAATAAGTTCTGATAAAACGGATAGATTTAAAATCAGGAATTTCTCCAACCTTTCTTGTATAACTTGAAATAGGAACACGGAATAAATACCAGTTCTCTGTTCCCTTTGTTCCGTTGGCATAAGTTACAGGTACAACTTGTTTTTGAGCGATGTATGGATTTGTTCCAACATCCATTCCGGGTTTTAAATTAATCTCATATTCGAAATATTGTTCCGATTGATTAAGTGTATTATCGTGATTGAGATCTTCATTATCGGGATACATTGTTGCAGCCGATGATAATGTTCCCGAAACGATCGGTGAATTGCCTTCGGTGTTATTATAATTTTTATAACGGCCTAAAATGCCTGTGTGTGCTGCATCATAGTTTGCATCTCGATACCATGTATAATCATCATTGGAAGGATCTTTAATAGCGTTTTGATAAGCAGCTGAACTGCTGCCGAAATTATTGGACAGTTGCACCAAATAATCGCTGTGTTTTATTTTTTCACTGTCGTCATTCAATCCATCTAAACCAACATCCTGAAAAGGTCGGTCGGCAGCATTATTACTGAATGCGTTTGTAGTTTGAACAGGATTGAGCGGAACATTTCCCCAATTACTCGTATCGATAGCCGCCGGCGAATTGGGTGTACTTAAACCGTTTTCGTAAAATCTTTTTCCATCACGTAAAATATCTTCACTCACATCGCCCAAATTAATGCGCAGTTTACCACCTGTACTGTTTGGGTTTTTTATGAAAGGATCCTGAATTAAAAATTCTACATAAACAATATTATTTGTTTCGAAATCTGTTTGATCGATACTCCGCATCATACCACCCCATCTACTTTGCGGATTTTTTAATTTTCCGTTTGCATCAATTTGTGTTGGATTTGTTTCGAAATTGTACGATCCTTTTTCTGTTGGATAATACGCCATATCGAAAGTAATGACTTGCGAGTTGGTGATATTGTATGATTGTGCAGGAAATAATTCGCTTGTATAAACCATTCTCACACGCGGGTCACTCAGTTCTGTAAGATTTGCTGCAAGCGGATTATTGTTTGATGTTTTATCCTGCAATGTTGGTTCAATATTATACCATGCCAATTTGGCCCTGTTTTTTCCATAAGCCAGATCATCATTCAAAGATGCTTCAGGAAATTCTGTTGTTCCCTGTGGTGTTGATGCAGTAGCCCATGATACAAGCGGAAAGCGCAAGTCGATATTACTGGTTGTTCCTTCAAAATCATCAACATAAATTAATCCGTTTCCGCCAGTACCTATTTGTGGTGGATGGCCCGGTTTAAAATAAACACCTTCGCCATAAACATTGATCGAAGATTTTGCTTTTGTAGAATAAAAAGGCAATTTATTTAATGCCCTTGTAAGTCCCGGCCAATCTGATTTGTAGCTAAAATCAACACCATACATCGAGTTGCGTATGGGATCTTCGCCATAACCCATTTTTGTGAAAAAAGGTCTTTCATTTAATCGCTCATAAGTGGCACCGAGAGATAATTTTTTACTGGCAGCATAGTCCAATCTTAGTCCCATAAAACCTCTTTGCTGCATACCGAAAGTGGCATTATTTTCATAAGCAACATTTACCGGAACGCCCGAATTTAAGATCGCCTGATTCAAAATTTTTACGGTACCTAAATTATAATCGATCACATAATCTGCTCCTTCAACTAATGTTTGTGCCCCTGCTGTAACTTTTACAGAACCTTGCGGAATATTATATGCTCCTAATGAGATATCCCCGGCACTTGAACCTTTTGCCTGCCCCTGCATAATAAAACGGTCAAGATTGGCCTGCATTTGCGCTTTGGCTTTGATAGAATCATATAAACTATAAAAAATATATTTTTGTTTTATTGCCTGAGGCTGATTGGCAAATGCCAATGTATCCAAATCCCTTCCAAAAGGTTCTAATTCCGGGAAGATGATCTTTCCCTGTTTAGATAAAATGGTAAAACCTTCGACGTAATCGAAGATACCATCTGGCTGCGGATCGTTACGGCTGTTTAATCTGTCCAAATTTAAAACTGAAAGTAAAGGTCGTCCGTTAACCGAAGGTGATGCTTCGGGTAAGTATCTGTTTAATCCGCCACTGGGTTGTTGATATAAAACATTCATCTGAAATCCAACA
>JAGWPQ010000063.1 GCA_028877045.1 Bacteroidota bacterium
TCAACCCATATCCTGCAAATACGATGTTGTTGTAAGTCCAATCGCCTTCGGGTAAATTCTGCATCGAGAAAATATAATCTTTATCCCACTCAAAAGTTTTTCCGTTCACTTGAAATTTTTTATCAACCAATTCATCCTGATACACCGGAAAAATTTGTTGGTAGCTGTTGCCATTGCCGGGTTTCAATCCAAATTTTTTGAATTGGTCTTCAATATAAGCTGCTGCACGTTTTTGTCCGGGAGTTGCTGTTTCTCTTCCTTCCATTTCGGCACTTGCAATTACAGATAATTTTTCTTTTAATGCAGTGGGATTGATAATGCCTGCAAATTTTTGCGCAGGCTCATCGTTTGATTGTGCCGAAGCAGTTACTGCTGCAAAGCAACAATACAGTAAAAATGTTTTTTTCATTGGTGTTTTATTAGTGGCTGAAAATAATGTGTAATTATGAACAAGCTATTTTATTTACACGATTGGAGTGACGGCCGCCCTCGAACGGTGTACTGATAAATGTTTCTACCATTTCAATTGCAAGAGGCAATGCAACAAATCTTGCAGGGATACAAATAATGTTGGCATCATTATGCAGACGAACCAATTTGGCAACCTCGTTTTCCCAACACAATCCTGCACGGATATGCTGATGTTTATTTGCCGTCATGGCAACGCCATTGGCACTGCCACAAAATAAAATACCAAATGAAGTTTCATTATTCTCAACACTTGATGCAACAGGATGCGCAAAATCGGCATAATCAACGGATGCCGAAGAGTAAGCGCCAAAATCTTTTACGGTAAATCCTTTTTCTTCCAGCCATTTTTTTATTGCTTCTTTATATTCAAATCCGGCATGATCGCAGCCAATGGCAACAGCTTTATTTTTATCGAACACAAAATCCATTTCTATGATCTTTTAATTAATAATAAATTTTCAGCGAAACTAAACTGTTTCAAATAAAGGAAGGCGGACAATTATTTTAGTACCTATATTTTCTTCGGAAATTATTTCAAAATCGCCGCGATTAAAACGTATCAGTTGTTTTACCAAATGCAATCCGATACCCAAACCCTGCTGTTCGAATTTTTTTCGGTTGAATTGCTTAAATGCGCCGATATCATCCATGCTATTTAAAATAAAACCGGTGCCTTCGTCAGTAATTTCGAAAATATAATTTTCCTTTTCCCTGCTTCCTTTCACAAAAACCTTTGTTTCCTGTTTCGAAAATTTAAATGCGTTGTCGGTCAATTCATTCAACAACCGATGTAAGTTTTCGTAACTGATTCCTAATTCGGCGGGATTATGAAATTCAACAACCAAATCATCCACTCTGCCATAAATTTCTTTTGCAATGGTAAACAATTCGTCTTTTATTTTAAGCGGCCATGAATCGCCGCTTTGCCCGCTGGCAAACAGTTCGATCAATTCGGGGCGGTCTTCGGCACGTTTAATTTCTTCGTACAACATTAAATTAGACAAAGAATGATTTAAACGGATGGCTGATTTGCGGATGGAAACCTGTAAGTCGTGTTTCTGTTTTTCGCCGAAAGATTTTCCTGAATTGATCAATAAATTCAGGCCACCAACAATGCCATGCAATGGTGTGTTGAATTCGTGAAAATAAGTTGAGAAAACGGCAGTATCCAATTCGTGTTTTATTTTTGTGTATTGCGCATTTAATTTTTCCTGCCGTTGCAATCTTGCTTCTATCGATCCGGTCAATTCTTTCGAAGTAAATGGTTTGGTCAAATAATCATCGGCACCCATTTCCATTCCCTGCCTGATATCCTGTTTATCAACTTTTGCGGTTAAAAAAATAAAAGGCACATTTTGAATGGATGTTGTTTTACGCACTGTTTCCAACACTTTATAACCATCCATTTTAGGCATCATGATATCGCATAAAATAAGATGCGGTTTAAAATCGAGCGCCTCCGATACACCTTCTTTTCCGTTAGCAGCAGTACGTACCTGATATCCTTTTGCTTCCAACAATTCCTGAACGTTTTGGCGAATGTTTTGTTCATCTTCAATTACCAACAATTTAACCTTAGGCTGCATATTTATTTAAATTGATATTTAAAGATAATAAAATTGTAACAGTACAGAAGTAGTGTAATTAATGAATATTGGAATTTTATACAATGAAATTATGTTTGAAAGTTAAGGGATGGTATCAACGTAATATTTTCATTTTTACCATTTCAATTCTGGTATCGCTAACATTCAAAGCATCAAACTGATAATTATTGATGATGATTTTTTCTTTTGGCTTGGGAATGGTTTCGTGCTGGTGAATGATATAACCACTCAATGTCTCAGATTCGGTTTCAGGAAAATCGAAGCCGAATTTTTCTTTTAAATAATCCAATTCCAGTCTCCCGCTTAAAATAAATTCATCTTCCGATAATTGTTTTTCTACAAACTCTTCCACATCATATTCGTCTTTTATCTCACCAAAAATTTCTTCCAAAACATCTTCCATTGTTACAATGCCCGATGTGCCGCCAAATTCATCCACCACCCATGCAATACTTTTTCTTTCTTTGGTAAAGCGATTAATTAAATCGGTGGCACTCATACTTTCGGGTACTGCCGAAATAGGTAATAAAATTTCTTTGATGCTTGCCGGTTTTTTAAAAAGGTCAAGTTGATGAACATACCCGACAATATCATCGATGTTTTCGTTGTACACAACGAGTTTGCTTAGTTTGGTCTGAATGAAATGTTTTTTTAATTCATCTATCGAACTGTTTATTTCAACAGCTTCAATTTCTGTTCGCGGAACCAGGCACTGACGGATCTTTACTGTTGGTAAACTCAATGCATTTTCGAATAACTCTTTGTTCAACTCGGGATTATCTTCATCCTGTTCTTTTGTTTGCTGAAAGAAACTTTCGAGATCAACCTTGGAGAATGCAAGATTTTTATCTTTTACAGGAAGATTAAATAAATATTTTAATATCCATTGAGCAATGCCTACAAAAAAATTCCCAAGGGGTTGAAATAATTTGTGAAACAAACTTGCCAGTGGTGCAAATGTTGAGATCAATGTATCGCTCTTTGCTCTGAAAATTGCTTTGGGCAGGAATTCACCAAAAATCAAAACAACAAATGTTGAGCAAACGGTATCAACAACCAATTTTACATAAGCATTATGAAACTTAAAAGGATCCCATGCAATCTGATTTAAGAATTCATCAAACAATAAACCATAGGTAACTAAAAATAAGTTCAGACCGATTAAACAGGTTCCTAAAAATTTTGCCTGCTGTTCTAAAAAACCCGAAATGATAATTCCGCTGCTTTTTCCCTGCTTCTTCTTTAATTCAATACTCAGCCTGTTTACACTGATGAATGCAATTTCGTAACCGGCAAAAAAGCCAATAAATATTAAGGTTACAATAATTAAAATTACAGTCGACAATTCGCTCATACTACGAATGTATAATAACTATCGCATACTTCAAAAGGCCGTTAAGTACATGCCTGATCGGCAAATTATTGCAAATGAAATTTTGCGCTGCCGCAATTGATTTGGTATAAAACAAATAAAACAGCAAGTGTGATTATTGTGAGTGTGATCAGCCATATTTTTTTAGGAGAAGAAGCGGCAATTTTAAAAATGGCAAGCCCCGCATTCAACAACACGAATGCCGATACAATAAAACCCATCATCACAACAAATACTACAGATTCGACCTTTCTGTCGAAGAAATATAAAACAGCTGATAAGAATAATAGTGCTGCCGCAACCAATAGAATTATTGATATTGGATTAATGCGGGCTGTAATAACAGCAGGTAAAAACGTGTCGCTGATCATTTATTATCCTTGTCTTTATAGTTTTGAAACATTCTCGAATACGTACGATGAATCCATTTTCGGATTTTCGGTATGTTTCATTATCAAAAACACTTTATAAAATAAAAGTATCAGACAAAA
>JAGWPQ010000658.1 GCA_028877045.1 Bacteroidota bacterium
AAAAATGGCCGGCATGATCATTAAAGCCATTTTCAGCAGAGGATAAAATAATTTTTATTTTTTTGTAACGAGCTTTTGTATTTCATAGCATCGCCTGTTGCGTCGCACACTTGTGCGGTTGGTTCATTGTTGAACAAAATAATTTTTTAGTTTATAATTGGAGTTTTAAAATATTGTAAATAATATTTTTTCCCAATTTTCAAAGTAGGTGTGTACGTATGGCGCAATACTTCCCCAAATAAAAATACACCTGCTGCAATTGGAAGTCTTATATCAGCAATTGAAAAACTATTTTGTATTATTCCATTTAAAATATTCAACAAAATATAACCGCCACCACCGAACCTGAATATCCAACCACTTTTAATCCAATAAAAATGTACATGTCCGCCTGACCTTGTAATTTGAAAACTGCCATTTTTATAATCGATCTGTATGCCTTGTTTTGGCATGGCATAAACATCTTTCATTGAAAACTTCATCACATCAAAAGCCAAAGTATCTATACTCATTAAATTGTATCGCACAGCTAATGGCTTTAAATAAAATGAATCGTTCCGATTTTTTTTAATGTACCCGGAAAACCATTCACCGTTTTTTGTTTGGAAGGCTATATAACTGTCAGTAGTAAAAACTTTTATTGTCTTATATCTTTTTTTAAAAAAGAAAATATCGTTCTGAGAATATATCAATGACGAACAAAATGTTAGAAACACGATGAGTAGAATTTTGTTCATGTAATTTAAAAATAATTCAATTCAACGGCTTATATGTTTAACAGTAAGTTAAAAATAGCTCCATAGAAATATAACAGTTGAAGTGTGCGACGCCTCAACAGCCCAATTAAAATACTGCTGCTCGTAACAAAATAAAAGTCCCGCTGCAATTCAATTACAGCGGGACTTTTAATTAAACTAAAATCAGTTTCATCTGCGTTATCCGCATTCTTATCATTTACAAATTATTCAAAATAAAATTCGTCATTTTATTATATAAATGATAGCTGGTATTGCCGCCGCGTATGCCATGATTTTTATTTGGATAATAACCACTTTCGAATTCAATATTGTTGTTGATCATCTTATCGATCATCATCACCGAATTTTGAAAATGCACGTTATCATCGGCAGTGCCATGAATAATTAAAAACTTGCCTTTTATTTTATCGGTAAAATTCAACGGCGAATTATCATCGTAACCTTTTGCATTTTCCTGCGGTGTGCGCATGTAACGTTCGGTATAAATATTATCGTAAAAACGCCAGCTTGTTACCGGTGCTACTGCAACAGCCGCTTTAAAAACATCAGCACCTTTTGTAATTGCCAGGCTGCTCATGAAACCACCAAAGCTCCAGCCCCAATGCCCGATTCGTTTTGCATCAACGTACGGTAATGTGCCTAAATATTTTGCAGCATCGATCTGATCTTCGATCTCGAATTTTCCTAACTGCAAATACGTTTTCTTTTTAAATTCTTCGCCGCGAAAACCTGTTCCGGTATTATCAACACTAACAATGATGTAACCTTTTTGCGCCAGCATTTGTTGCCATGTATTTACAACACCCCAACGATCGGAAACCATCTGCGAGCCCGGCCCGCCGTAATTACAAAACAGCACAGGATATTTTTTATTGGCATCAAAATTTGTTGGTTTCAACATCCAGCCGTTTAAAGTTTCGCCTTTACTGGTTGGCACTTTAATAAACTCGGCATTTGCAAACCCGTATTCAGCAATGGTTTTAGAGAGCCTGCTGTTATCTTTTAAAGAACGGATCAATTTTCCGTTGATATCGAAAATGCTGATATTGTCGGGCTGTGTGATGGTTGAATAATCGTCGGTATAATAAGTATAGTCGGCATTAAAGCTAATGTTGTGCGAACCAATTCTTTCATCCATCAGTTTAAAATTATTTCCATCCAGATCTACACTGCAAAAATCTTTTGTCAGCGGCGAATGATAAGCTGCAATAAAATAAACTTTTTTATTTTTTTCATCAACACCTTCAATATTCACCACATCAAATTTTCCTTTGGTCAATTGTTTTTCTTCATTACCATTTATTGATTCTAAGTAAAGTTGATTGAAACCGTCTTTCTCGCTGTTAATTAGAAAATGTTTACCATCGTTCAAAAAATTTATGTCAACCACATCGAGATAATATTTATTTTTTTCTTCGTAGAACACCGAAGTTTTTCCTGTTGCAGCATCGGCACTTAAAAAGCGCATATCGTTTTGCAAACGGTTCATCCAGGTGATGGCGAGTTTGCTGTTATCCTTTGTCCATGCGATCCTCGGGATATAAATATCTTTTTCTTTACCAATATCAGCTTTAATATTTGCAGCGGTTTTTGTGTTGTAAATATGAATTTCGATCACCGAATTCACTTCGCCTGCTTTTGGATATTTATAGCTGTATTGCGTTGGATATAAACTGTCGTACACCGCAAAAGTATAAGTGGGCACTTTGGTTTCGTCGAAACGGTAATACGCTAAATAATCGCTTTTAGGGCTCCACTGAAAAGCACGGGTAAAACTAAATTCTTCTTCATATACCCAATCACAATTACCGTTGATGATAAAATTCCATTTACCGTCTTTTGTTACCTGCGTAGTTTTATTGGTGCTTAGATTTTTAAAATACAGATTATTGTTTTTTACAAATGCCACTTTTGAATTATCGGGTGAGTAAGTGGCATGCATGATTTTTTCAGGATCGATCTTGATCACTTTTTTTGTTGCAATATCATAGGCATACGCAATGGCTTTTGACGAACGACGGTAAATGAATTCGCGGTTTTCGAATATCAATAATTTCGATTCATCATCACTCCATTCAAAGTCGCGCAGCGATAAAACATTTCCTTTTTCATCTTTAATATCATCCTTAGAAATAAGCGTGGCAACGGTTTCGCCGGTCACAAAACTTTTCTTTACCAGGTTCCCGCTGTTATCGATTTCGGTGTAATAACGACCGTCTTTCATGCTGTTAAAACCGGGAACATATTCGCCCCTGAAAGTTGATTTTCTGAAAATGTCGTCGAGTGTAATTTGTTTGGTTTGTGCAGTTGCAAAAAATGGGATGCACAATAAAAGAAATAAAATCTTTCTCATTCGTGTTTTTATTTTAGGATATAAATGTAAGAGATTGAAAGAAACAGTTTAAATATTTTATGTTACCGGCTTTAGTTCTATGGGCATCACCTGTTGCGTCGCACACTTGTACGTTCTGAACATTACTGAGCAAAATAATTTTCATTGTCACTATTTCCCGTCAGTAATAATTTCCCATTCTTCAATATTCCCTTTTATTATTTTAAAGATAGGATGCGGTTCAAATTTTTTTATTTTACTGCATTCCAAAAATTTTTGAGGGTCGCGCAACTGCAGCTTATCAAACAAATGTTTTGCTTCGTAATCAATTTGTCCTTTCGTAACATTGATCGTTGAAGAAATAAAATTCCAGCTTATTTTTTCGCGGTTAAATTTATAGCCCCTCTTTTCGGCTTCGAAATAGACTTCAGACAAATAAAAATTAATGGCGTCAACCGGATTTGCTGATGCTTTGAACCTGTTTAACTGCGGATGATTTTTGTAACCTTTTGTTTTGGCCTCTAACACATGTTGCGCCAGCAGCGTTTCGCGCCATAAAGCAACAAGCCCTTTTGCATCAAGGTGTTTGGGATGCAATGACCAAATTCTCATCAATACTATTTTAAATTTGAACGGTCTTTTGTAGTTTATTTAGATCAAAACCCTTTTCTTTTAATCTGGAAATTATTTGCTGATAAACATCCTCATTCATTTTTGAAGTTCTTGAAAGAATCCATAAATATTTTTTTGTGGGATTACTAACAACCGCATAACTATAATCATCTGCCAAATCGATGATCCAATACTTTCCTTTAAATGGCCAAAAGAACTGGACTTTTAATTTTGCATTTCCTGAATTCTTATCAACAAATGCTTTGCCTTTGATATAAGATTGTTTGCCATTTATGCTATTTCTGTTACATCTGTTTTCTACAATTACATATCCTTTATCACTTAAGGAATATTCTGCAGTTGTACAATGGCAACCTTTTTGAAATGGTTGCGGATATGATGCAATCTCAAACCATTTACCGGCATATTTCCTTAAGTCCACATTGGGAACTGTTTGAACAGGTTGAGCATTTGTAATTGTTACTGACATACTAATTATTAAAACAAAAATGAAAATATTTTTTTTATTCATTTCGTTAAAAGGTTTTAAATGTAAAAACAATACTCATTCGTTTTTGTTTAAAAAAAATCCCTCACAAATTGCAAGGGATTTAAAAATAAAAATTAATTCAAATTATTTATACATGATGTCGTAATACTCGGCAGCCATGCGGTTACTATCGAATTGGAAACGAACATCTCTCATTCCGTTTTTCATGATCTGGCGCCAGGTATCATAATTATCATAGTACAACGGAACGATCTGTTGTTCTAATATTTCGTATATCTTATTCAAATCATAATCATCCTGATCATGAACAGTCATGTTTTCATAATCGGCTTTAGGAACAACAAAACCATTATTACCATGATTTATAAATTCGGGTATCCATCCGTCATCGGTAGAAAAATTAACTGCACCATTCATGGCAGCAGTCATACCACTTGTACCGCTTGCTTCGCGTGGTACACGTGGATTATTTAACCAAACATCGGCAGCTTGTTTTAAACGTTTACTCAATCCCAATTCATATCCAACCAACACTGCAACGTTTTTATATTTCTTACTTAAATGAACCAGGTGATTGAATTGGCTGATAGCCGGATAATCAACAGGGTAAGGCTTTCCGGCCCAAATAATTTGTACCTGATGATTTGGATTATTCAATAATCTTTCGAAGCGTTCAATATCCTGCGTTAAAAAATCGGCGCGTTTATAACCTGCAAAACGGCGTGCCCAAACAATGGTTAAAACATTCGGATCGAAAATTTTTCCTGTTTGATCAGCAACAATTTCGAATGCACGTTTTTTTAAATAAACCTTTCTGTCGTCGTAAGCCAGGTCATTTCCTTCTTCCATAAACCTGTGCATCTGCTTATCGGCCCA
>JAGWPQ010000659.1 GCA_028877045.1 Bacteroidota bacterium
CATACAGCACAATCATACAGGAATATATTACCGGAAAAGATATTGGCGTTGAGGCTTTATTTCGTAACGGCGAATTACTTGAATACAATACCAGTGAGGTTCTTACTTATTTTGATACAAAATTTAATTTTACCACTAAGCGAATATATTTCAATAGTAAAAGGCTTGCAAACAAATTAAGCAATATCGGCAAACAAATTGGCATCAATGGTTTTGCGAGCATTCAATTTATTTATAAACCCGAAGATGATATCTATTATTTGCTTGAAGTTGATATGCGGCCAAATATCTGGGTACCTTACGGAAGGTTTACAGGCCATAATTTTTCGGAAGCAGTTAAGAAATTTTTAAATCCATCATCTCCTCCTGAAATAGAAAATATCGACGAAGAAAGAGTTACAGAAGTTGCTCTTTTTTACAGAGATATAATTCGCTGTTTCAAGTTTCATGATTTTAAAGGAGTACTGCAATGGCTGTTCAATTACAAACATTACTGGAGGTTTGTTCCAACTTACGATAAAGTTTTATTTAAAAAAATTCTGAAAGAATTATTTAGTAATAAAGTAAAAAAAAGAATTTCAGGCTTATTTAAAATTAAAAGCAAGGGCTAATCCGCATTCCGATAAATATTTTCCGGATCATTTTAACGAATCGGAATTGTACACGATAAAGCCTCCTCCCAAAACATACCTTGGCTGTTCTTTGTACTTAGGGCTGCACAAACTTCTGGTGCTGTCATCCTTATCAAAAGAAATTCCGCAGAGATCGGTATAGGTATAAAACAAATTTTCGGAAGAAGATTTTTTTGATCTGTTCTCTTTAAGTGTTTTGATCTTTTGGGGAATAATTTCTTTCAATGAATCCGAATACCAAATAATAAATGGAATATGTGCAACATATTTAGATGGCACGGGATAACCATGTTGCGATAAATGTCGTGCATCGTCGAAAAGATTTTCGCCGTGATCAGAAATAAAACAAACCGAGGAAACTGATTTATAAGAATTAACCATTGTGATCACACTGTCTACAACATTATCGGTAGAAAGGATACTGTTGTCATAACTGTTAATGATAATATTTTTTGAATTAAAATCGGTGGCTTGAGAAAAAACCATTTTATTGGATGGCTTAAAAATATCGTAAGCGTCACGATACCTTAACGAATAATCATAATGGCTTCCCAAACGATGCAGCACGATAAATTTTTTATCGCCGGGTTCATTTAACACACTATCAAATATTTGTAAAAGTTCAGATGACCTATGTATGTTTTTTGTTGCTTTAAAATCCGACATCAATAAATATTTTTCGTCGGCTTCTTCAATATGAATTTTAATGTGGCCGTTATCCTGTTGATTGGTTATCCAGTATGTTTTATAGCCTGCTTCCTTAAATACGCTGACAATACTTTTTTGTTTATAATGCTCATCAAAATTATGTGGGTCAAGTCCGGTAATAATTAAGGGAATTGAATATTCGGTAATGAACGCACCGGTATTTGTATTCGAAAAAGAAATTAAATTTTGTTGCTTTGATAATTTAGGCGTGGTATTTCTGTAATAACCATTGATGCCCAAATGATCATACCGAAGGCTTTCATCCAAAACCAAAACATAAATTTGTTTTTGATGAACACCTAAATTAGACTTTGCATGAAATGTAAAAGAATCTCTTTCTTTTTTTGAAGAATTCATCAATTCATATTGCTTAAATACTGAACCTACCGAATAAATAAGCGAAGTTGGATACAAAGTATAAAACCTTCCCCTCATTCTTTTAAAATAAGTTGATTGATTGCCATCATAAAACGGAAAGGTTAGTATAATGAACAAAGGGCATAAACTTATGATGACACTTGTTTTAAATGAAATTTGTTTGGGAACTTTACTTACCAATGAAAAATAAATGAGAAATGTAATTAAAATGATGACCAGAAAAGGTAATGCAAAACTTTTCAACAATTCCGACGCTTCGTTGATGTTGGTATTTATAATAAGTAATACGATCGAATCATTAATAGGAACATTATAATAAATGATACAGGCAAAAGTTAACGGAACAAGTAAAATAGCCGGTAATAACAACCAGACGTATAAACGAAGATGATTA
>JAGWPQ010000660.1 GCA_028877045.1 Bacteroidota bacterium
AAAATAGTGAATGAAATAATTCCTGCATGCAAAAACCTGAATGTAAAAGTTGTGGCAAATGATTTAACAAACAAAAAAACAATCGCAGCATCTAATATCGAACTCAACAAGAACGATGTTTATAATTCGGTAAAAGAAATACATGCAACAGGTCTTATACTTTTAGTAGATGCAAAAACCAAAAAGATTATTAAACAAATCAGCGTCAAAACACCGGCCGATGAAATTATAAAAGAAATTACAGCAGCGCAGATTTAGGATCGTTCTAATATTTTTTTTGTTGGTTACATTTGCATTAATTAAATACAGCCTTCATAAATGAAGGCTGTATTTAATTACAAGGGTTACTGTTTATATTTTATTATCTGCCGGTTGATGGCAATAACAAATCGGCTCAATATTTTTTGCATACTCATAGCCCTCCTGCCACCATTCTTTCATTTGATTTGTATCGAAGATCAGCGAATTATCGGTTAATTGTCTCGGTGTATAATAAATACGAATATCAACTTTTCTGTTCAGGCCCATCAATTTACCAATCATTATATCTTTAATACTTATTTGAGTTGACATAAACCGAAACGTGTTTAATAACAGAGCGAAAGCATTCCTGCCTAATTCCTGTTTACGGATCGGATGCTCATTCTCAAGTATTATAACATCCACTTCACTTGCATTATTTTCCAATGCACAATATATAGGTATATGGTTGCCAAATCCGCCATCGGCATATTGATTTCCCTTTTTTTCAAACACACTCATAAAAGGCACCAGGTTGGTCGATGCCCATGCCCAATCACAAAACTCTTCAAGGTTGCAATCGTTCGAAGATATATATTCAACAGTTTGTTCTGTTAGGTTTGATACTGTAAAAATTACATTACTTCCTGTTTTTTTAATAGCTTCAAAATCCTCTTTGCTGATATTTTTCTTTATCAGCCTTCGCAAATTTTCGCTTTCACCAAAAGTTGGACATCCTTTTAAAAAAGTTTTAAGTGTGTTAAAGTGATTAATGCTTGTTTCAAAACCCTTACTTGTTTTCCTGATATTAAACGGAGAAATACTGAATATATCTTTCTGTGTTACAGATGTAAATATTTTTTTTATTTTATCAACCTTTCCAATCGCAAGATGTGTTAATAATAAACTGCCGGTAGAACAGCCAACCAAAATATCATAGCTTTTACCGCAATCTTTAATTAGATATTCGGCAATACCTCCGGCGAAAGCTCCTTTACTGCCACCACCTGATATAACTAATGCTTTCATATCTATAAATTCATAACGCTATAAATTAATCAGCCTGAAAATTATGCAGTTCCTCATCCCAATTGTATGGTCTAAACCTTACGCTGTAGCCTGTAACATCTTTTTGTAAAACCTCCTTAATAATTTTTCTTATCCCTTTTTTGCCGTTAAAATCGCCTATAAACCAATCCATAATTCTGTTAACCTTTACTTCCTTTTTAATATCATCAATTTCAGTTTCGGAACTAAGAAAAGATTTTGCAGCAATGTCTAATTGATGATTAATTTTTTCATACGAATAAAAAGCAATGGGTGGGCAACTTTTAGCGCCGCAGTTCAAGGCAAAATGAATGCGATAATCGATTCCTGAAACAGCTAATTCTTTAATTAATTTGCCGGTGAAAATTTTAGGTAAATAACCTTTACTGTATTTCCAGCGATATTTTCGAAGAATGCCGTGTTCAATATCATCCAAACTAAATTTTTTACCTGCAATTAGAATTAGTTTGGAGGTGAAGATTTGTGGGTTTTTCTTTTTCTCTCTTATTCTTAGTATCTGAAACCATGCGTTATAAATATTTATCCAAAAGGCTTTCTTTGCTTCATCATTAT
>JAGWPQ010000661.1 GCA_028877045.1 Bacteroidota bacterium
AACACAATTAACATTAGCCGTAGTGTATTCAAATGCAGGAAATATTGGCGGCGGCGGATTCCTTGTAGCAAGAAAATCAGATGGAAAAAATATTGCTATTGATTATCGCGAAACTGCTCCTGCAACAGCTTCTCGAGATATGTATTTAGATAAAAACGGCAATGCACAAACCATGTTATCACAATATGGTCATCAAGCAAGCGGCATTCCCGGAACGATTGCTGGATTATTTGAAACAGCAAAATTTGCCAAACTCCCCTTTTCAACATTGATCCAGCCGGCAATTGACCTGGCCGAGTTTGGATATATTATTACCGAAAGGGAAGCTATGGCATTAAACTCAGTACGAGAATCGCTCATAAAAAACAGCACCGCTCCCTCCGCATTTGTGAAAGAACAAAAATGGAAAGCAGGCGATACTTTGATCCAAAAAGATTTGGCAAAAACATTAAAACTTATTCGCGACAGAGGAGCAAAAGGTTTTTATGAAGGAAGAACTGCACAGTTGATCGTGGATGAAATGAAAAAAGGTTACGGCCTTATTACTTTAAATGATCTTAAGAATTATAAAGCAAAACTGAGGCCTGCTTTGGAATTCGATTATAAAGGATATAAGATCATTGGCATGCCGCCACCCAGCAGCGGAGGTATTATTGTTTGGCAATTGATGAAGATGATGGAGAACAGAAACCTTGCTGCAAAAGGATTTCAAACAATCAAGAGCACACAATTAATGATTGAGGCCGAAAGAAGATCCTATGCCGACAGGGCTGAATTCATGGGCGATCCCGACTTTTGGAAAGTGCCGGTTAAAACTTTAACGAGCGATGCTTACATTCAAAAAAGAATGGCAGATTACGATTCGATCAAAGCAACACCAAGCACCGGAATAAAAGCTGGTGTAATTAAAGAGAGTGAAGAAACAACTCATATCAGCATCATCGATAAAGAAGGGAACATGGTAAGCATTACCACCACCTTAAATAATTCGTACGGCAGCCGAACCGTTGTTGCAGGCGCCGGATTTATCATGAATGATGAGATGGACGATTTTAGTGTAAAGCCCGGAGTGGCTAATATGTACGGTGCTGTTGGCGGAGAAGCCAACGCTATTGCACCGGGAAAAAGAATGTTGAGCTCTATGACACCCACCGTTGTTGTTGATAAAAATAATAAACCATTTATTGTTGCAGGAACACCAGGCGGAACAACCATTCCAACTTCTGTTTTTCAAACATTGGTGAATATTATTGACTTTGATATGAATGCAAGCGATGCGGTGAATAAACCAAAATTCCATCATCAATGGTTGCCCGATGAAGTGATGGTTGAAAAAGATTTTAATGCCGATACAAAAAAACAATTGCAGGCAATGGGTTATAAAATTTCGGAACGTGGTGCCATTGGCAGAACTGAAGTAATTAAAGTTTTACCCAACGGTAAACGAGAAGTGGCTGCCGATAAACGCGGCGATGACAGCGTTGCAGGATTTTAATTGCTGAAGTATTTGTTGCTGTTGAAGAGTGCGACGCAACAAAAGTTTCATCTGTGATTCAATAGCCGGTAACAAAAAAATAAAAATTAAAATGTCGTTCGAAAAAGATTTTTTAGAAAACACCATTAAACGTTTTAAAAATTATAAAGACCTTGGCGATAAGACTTTTGCACAATTAAACGAAGTAGATTTTTTTTATCAGCCAAACGAAGCAAGTAATTCAATAGCCATCATCATCCAGCATTTGTATGGGAATATGATGAGCCGCTGGACCAATTTTTTAACCGAGGACGGCGAGAAACACTGGCGCAAACGCGATGCAGAATTTGCAGCAATGAAATGCAGCAAAGCCGATTTACTTTCTTTCTGGAATGCAGGATGGGATTGCCTTTTAACCACTCTCGGCAATTTAACCGAAGAAGATCTGGGCAAAACAATTTATATCAGAACCGAACCTTTAACCGTTGTTGATGCTATTTTGCGGCAACTGGTACATTACGCATCGCATGTTGGGCAAATTATTTATGTGGGGCGATTAATTAAAAACGAAAACTGGCAATCTTTAAGTATTCCAAAGACTGCTGGTGCCAGCGAAAAATATAATGACGACGTGAAGCAAGGCATTAAAAAACAACCATAAAATTGTGCATGAACGAATTTAATTTTGGCGTTGCATTTGATCTGGACGGAACCCTCATTGATAATAATGCTTATCATATTTTATCGTGGCAGGAATTTTACAAAAGAAGAAACAGAAGTTTTACAGCCGAAGAATTTATTGAACATTTTAACGGCAAAACAAATGCCGATGTTTTAAAATATATTTTTCATCCCAACTTGACAGCCGAAGAAACGCATCGCTACACCGATGAAAAAGAAAATATCTACCGCGAAATTTATGCACCACACATAAAACCTGTTGACGGATTAATTGAGTTGCTGGAATTATTGCATCAGCAAAATATTCCAATGGTCATTGCTACATCAGGCATCCCGGTAAACATAGAATTTATGTTGCAGCATATTCCCATTGCAAAATTTTTTAAATCAATTATCAACAGCACGCATATTTCGCATGGCAAACCGCATCCCGAAATTTATCAGATC